>JBGTKE010000117.1:0-2142 GCA_041744775.1 Hyphomonas sp.
CCCAGCGAGTCATCACGAGGTTCACACCCCAGATGAAACAGATGAGAAAGAGGAGGCCGAAATCACGCAGCGACATGATTTCGGCCCTATCAGGCTTTTACCCGCCCGGGCAGGGGGGACGCGGCGTGAAGTTGGCAGCGCTGTCAACCAACGCCGAGGCGGTTTACCGGGAGTTTCAGGTAAACCTGCCCGTCTTTCTCCGCCGGCGGCAGGGCGCCGGCGCGGATGTTGACCTGCAGCGAGGGCAGGATCAGGCGCGGCGCGTCGAGCGTCTTGTCGCGGGCCTCGCGCATTTCGACGAAATCGCCTTCGCTCACGCCGTCGTGGACGTGGATGTTGCGGGCACGTTCCTCGGCCACCGTCGTTTCCCAGGCGAAGGTTTCGCGGGACTCGGGCAGGTAATCATGGCCGACAAAGAGGCGGGTCTCGGGCGGCAGGGCGAGGATCTTGCGGATCGAGCGGTAGAGTATGGCCGCGTCGCCGCCGGGAAAATCGGCGCGGGAGGTACCATAGTCGGGCATGAACAGCGTGTCGCCGACGAAGGCCATGTCATCGATCAGGTAAGTGACGCAGGCCGGCGTGTGGCCGGGCGTGTGCAGCACGCGGATTTCCAGCGCGCCGAGGGGGAGCGTGTCGCCTTCGTTGAGGAGAACGTCGAAGACTCTTTCATCGGGCGAGTCATCCGTCACGCCGAAGAGCGGGATGAAGGCTTTCTGGACCTGGGTGATGTGGGCGCCGATGCCGAGTTTCGCGCCGGTGACGCGGCGCAGGTAATCGGCGCCGGAGAGATGGTCGGCATGGGCATGGGTGTCGAGAATCCAGTCGATGCGCAGGTCCTCGGCGGCGGCGGCGGCGATCACGGCATCGGCAGACGCCGTGTTCAGGCGCGCGGCATTCGGGTCGAAATCGAGCACGGGATCGATGATGGCGGCGGCGCGGGTTGCCGGGTCCCACACAAGATAGGTGACCGTGTTGGTGGCCGCGTCGAAGAAGGCTTTCAGGTTGGCCATGGAGCAGGTCCTTTCAATGTTGAGACAGTCATATATTAGTACTTGCTAATTTAGCAAGACCTAATATATAGGTGGCATGAAACAGATGATCCTCGATCCAGACCTGTTCCGCGAACGTGCTGGGGAAGCCGCCAAGCTGCTGCGCACGATGTCCAGCGAACACCGCCTGATGATCCTCTGCCGCCTTGGCGATGGGGAGATGTCGGCCGGTGAGTTGCTGGCGGGGGCAACCTTGTCCCAGTCCGCCCTGTCGCAGCACCTCGCAGTGCTTCGGGAGGACGGGCTCGTGGCGACGAGGCGCGAGGGACAAAGCATCCACTACCGGATCGCGGACCCTTCAGCGCTTCTGGTCATCGAAACGCTGGCAGCGATTTTCTGCCCTGAGGAGTGAGCATCATGAGTACACTGACCAAAATAGATTCGAAGACGGTTGCGGCCGGACTGAAGTCCGGCAAGTTCCACCTGATCGATATCCGCGATGCAGACGAGTTTGCGCGCGAGCATATTCCGGGCGCGGTTTCGCTTCCGCTGTCGCGCGTCGAACAGGCGGATGTGAAACTCGAAGCGGGGCGCACGGCCGTGTTCCATTGCAAGAGCGGCATGCGGACCGAGGCAAATTGCGCGAAACTGGCCGCCCGCGTGGACGGCGATGCGTTGATCCTCGACGGCGGACTGGATGCTTGGAAGAAATCCGGACTGCCGGTGAAGGACGATGCCAATGCGCCGCTGCCGATGAACCGGCAGGTGCAGATCACGGCGGGCTCGCTCGTGCTGGCGGGCGCGCTGATCGGTACGTTTGTACATCCGGCGGGCCATGCCCTTTCGGGCTTCATCGGTGCGGGCCTGATCTTTGCGGGCGTCAGCGGCTGGTGCGGCATGGCAAACGTTCTGGCCGTGATGCCCTGGAACAAGACAGCCTGAGCAGCGCGTCATGATCGAACTCACCGCCTCCGTCATTCTTGCGGCCCTGCTCAGCGGGGCGCTGATCGGTCTGTTTCTCGGCACCTTCGGGGGCGGGGGCTCGGTGCTGGCAGCGCCCTTGTTGCTCTACGCGGTGGGCGTGACGGATCCCCATATGGCGATCGGCACCTCGGCGGCGGCGGTGGCGGCGATTGCGCTGGTCAGCCTGACC
>JBGTKE010000118.1:0-4980 GCA_041744775.1 Hyphomonas sp.
AGGTCGCCGCTGAAGGCGGAGACCGAGAGCGGCACGTCGAGCAGATTCTGCTCGCGGCGCTGGGCGGTGACGATCACCGGGCCGAAGCGGCGTTCTTCCGAAGCCTCCGGCGTCGCGGTGGTGTCTTCTTGCGCATAAGCCGCAAGCGGCGTCAGCGCACTGGCCGCCAATGCGGCAAACATAAGTTTGTTCAGGTTAAAAGCCATTTTGTCCTCCCAGGACTCTGCAGGTGAGCGTTTTTTGTCTCAACGGTCGTTGAGTTTTTTCAACAGGTGTTGAAAATGCACAGGTCGCGGAAGCTGTCAATGCAGGAGACGGGCTCCGCAGAAATTGCGGTGCGAGGCGTTGCATTCGGGCGACAGGCGGCCGCCTCTGGCAGTTGCAGGGGCGGTGCAGGGCCGCTATAGGCCGCGCAAATCCCACACCTCACACATTCAGGAAGCCCCATGGCCGTGCAGCGTACCTTTTCCATCATCAAGCCGGACGCCACCGAGCGAAACCTTACCGGCGCCATCAACGCCGTGATCGAAAAGGCCGGCCTGCGCATTGTCGGCCAGCGCCGGATCCAGATGACCCGCGCCCAGGCCGAGCGATTCTACGGCGTCCACCGAGAGCGCCCGTTCTTCGGCGAGCTCGTCGATTTCATGGTTTCCGGCCCGGTCGTCGTGCAGGTCCTGGAGGGCGCAGATGCGATCGCGAAATACCGCGACGTGATGGGCGCCACCAACCCGGCCCAGGCCGCCGACGGCACCATCCGCAAGCTGTTCGCCAAGTCGATCGGCGAGAACTCCGTGCACGGCTCGGACTCGGCCGAGAACGCCGACCTCGAGATCGCCCAGTTCTTCTCGGAAGCCGACATCGCCGGCTAAGCCGCCACGGTTGACCACCTACTCGGAAAGCCGGCCGGCCCGCGTAGCCTCAAACCTCGCGCGCCCACGCCTGCACATCCGCCACATAGATCTCCGGCACTTCCATCGCCGCGAAATGGCCGCCGCGCGGCAGGTCGCTCCAGCGCGTGAGGTTATAGGCGCGTGACACCCAGCTCCTGGGCGGCGCCAGCAGGTATTGCTCGCCGGGATAGTTCGCGAAGGCCGTTGGAGTCTCGCAGTGCTGGCCCTCGGCGAGCTGGTTGCCGCCTTCCTGGAATAGGGCATTGTAGTACCAGACACTCGTCGCGATGGACTCGGTGACGAGGTAGATCATCACGTTCGTCAGCAGCTGGTCACGGGTGTAAACCTCCAGCAACCCGCGCCCCCGCAAGTCGCTCCAGCCGTGGAACTTCTCGAGGATCCAAGCCGCAGTGCCCATCGGCGAATCCATCAGCGCCATCGCCAGCGTCTGCGGCTTGGTCGCCTGCTGCATCAGATAGGCGCCCTCGGCCTGCATCTTGCCGGCCGCCTGACCGGCCCAGGCCACCTCCTCCGGGGACTGAGGAATGGCGAGCGCGGGCCGGAGGCCGATCATGTTGATGTGGATGCCCCGGCAGCCGCCCTTGCCTTGCCCATGGTTCACGCCCAGCCAGGAGGTAACGAGACTGCCCCAGTCGCCGCCCTGTGCGAGATAGGTGTCATAGCCGAGTACCTCCCGCATCAGCTTGTCCCACAGCGCCGCCGTTGCCCGCTGGCCGATCGGCGAGGCGGGCTTGCCCGAGAAGGCGTAGCCGGGCAGGGACGGGATCACGAGATCAAAAGCATCCTCGGCCTTTCCTCCGTGATCAGACGGAAAGGCCAACGGGCCAATCGCCTGCCAGAACTCGTAGATGCTCCCCGGCCAGCCATGCGTGATCAGCAGCGGTCGCTTGCCCTTTGCCTCGCCCACGACATGCACGAAATGGAGGGTCTGCCCGTCCACCTCCGCCGTGAACTGCGGCCAGCGGTTCAGCTCCGCTTCGGCGGCGCGCCAGTCATAGCTGTCCAGCCAGTAGCGCTGGATATCCTGCATCACCGGCGTCGACATGCCGTAGGAAAATCCCTGCTCGTTGGCAGGAGCGGGGAACCATTTGTAGCTTTCCACCCGCTCGCGGATGGCGGCGAGCTTTGCGTCGGGGATATTGATGGTGAAGGGTTTCGGCGCGGTCATGGGGTTTCCTCGTTTTGAGGAACCCTACAGACGCTGTCATCCCGGACAAGGCGCGAAGCGCCGCCGATTCGGGACCTTGTCAGTAGTTGGGCGGAGAGACGGTCCCGGCGCACGCAGGCTTTGCCTGCTGGCCGGGATGACAGGACAGGCCGTCAGACCGAAAAACTCGTTCCGCAGCCGCAGCCGCTGGTTGCGTTCGGGTTCCGGATCTTGAACGCCGCCCCGATCAGTTCGTTCGTGAAGTCGATTTCCGAGCCATTGAGGAATTCCAGGCTCATCTCGTCGATCAGCACCCGGGCGCCATCGCGCTCGATCACCAGGTCGTCGGCATTTGCCTCAGGGGCGAAATCGAACTTGTAGGAAAAGCCCGAACAGCCCCCACCTTCCACCGACACACGCAGGAAGGCTGCGCCGTCCTGTTTGGCGAGAATCGCAGTAATCCGCTTCGCAGCCGAGGCTGTCAGGGTCACATCCGGTGTAGAAACGTCGGTCATGGGCAGAACATAAGGACGAAAACGGCCATGGAAAAGAGAGCCTTGTTCGCAACCCGCCACGAAGACAGCCGCGGGCGCTTCTTCGACGAGGCGCCTTCGGCGACCCGCACGCCGTTCCAGCGCGACCGGGACCGGATCATCCATGCCACGGCTTTTCGCCGCCTGAAGCAGAAAACCCAGGTTTTCGTGGCCCATGAGGGCGACCATTTCCGCACAAGGCTGACCCATACGCTCGAAGTCGCCCAGATCGCCCGGACGATTGCCCGCACGCTGGGGCTGGACGAAGACCTCGCCGAAACCCTCGCCCTCTGCCACGATCTTGGCCACCCGCCCTTCGGCCATGCCGGGGAGGACCAGCTCGACGCCTGCATGCAGCCCTATGACGGGTTCGACCACAACGCCCAGTCGCTGCGCATCGTCACAAGGCTGGAGCGGCGCTATCCACAGTTCGACGGGCTGAACCTCAGCTGGGAAACCCTCGAAGGCCTCGTCAAACACAATGGGCCGCTGACCGGGCTTGACACCTCGCTCGACGACTTGCCCGCCGCCTTCCGGGATTTCCGGCATCTCGAAGCCCTCGAGATCGACCAGTTCGCCGGCCCCGAGGCGCAGGTCGCCGCTCTGTCGGACGACATAGCCTACAACAACCACGACATCGATGACGGCATTGCGGCCGGCCTGTTCACGGTCGAGGACCTGATGGACGTGCCGGTCGTCGGTGATGCGTTCCGGGGCGTTCAGATCGAGTTTCCGCAGCTCGACGACCGGATGGTCACCTATGAAGCCGTGCGGCGTCTGATCGGCCTGTGGATAAATGACCTCGTCGATGAAACCCGCGCGCGGGTGAAGCGCGAGAAGCCGAATTCGGCGGCGGATGTCCGCGCCATGGACGCGCCGTTGATCGCCTTTTCCGAAGGGCTCGACGGGCCCCAGCGCGCTCTCAGGGCGTTCCTGCATGCGCGGATGTACAAGCATTACCGGGTCAACCGGATGCGCTCGAAAGCGAAACGGGTGCTCGCCGACCTGTTCGAGGTGTTCCTGCATGAGCCGCAGACCCTGCCGCCCCCCTGGGGCGGTCTGGCGCAGCCGGCGGACGAGACCCTGCGGGCGCGGATCGTCTGCGACTATATCGCCGGAATGACCGACACATTTGCCCTCGAAGAGCACCGCCGCCTGTTCGAGGCGCGTAGCCTCGCCTGACCCCGAAACCTCAGTATTGACGGCCCTACGCGCCTGTCTTCAAGGCTCGTTAAGGAAACCGGCCTAGTTGTTAACTGCAGGATTTTGTTCAGGAGCGAGCAATGGGCCGACCAAGCTCACAGGGCCACGAGTATTCCCCGTTTGACGACGATTACCGGGGTTTCGATGCGCGCGAGGCAGAGACGGCGCGCGGGCCGTTGATCCTGACGCTGGCGATCGGCGTGCTGCTGATCTTTGGCGGAGTCGTGTGGAACACCTATCGGCAGGGCGTGCGTCCGGCAGGAGAGGGGCTGCCGAGCGTCCTCGCCGAAGATGCCCCGATCAAGAAAGTGCCCGAAGTGGCCGGCGGCGCGGCGATTCCCAACACCAACATCCGTTTCTTTGACGGGATGGATGCCTCGCAGCGCGACCCCGTCGCGGAGCCGCCCGCCCCGACACTGGAACTCGCCGGCGCCGGCACCGTCAGTGACGGCCTGCCGACCAACCTGCGCCGGGGACCGGTCGAGCCGGTCACGGACCTCACCGGCACAACGCCAGAGCCGCCAGCGGCGGCCCTCTCCGCCGAGCCCGGCCCCCCAACTCAGGCTGTGGTCAGCCAGCCAGCAGAACCCCAGGTGCCGCGTGTCCGCTTCGCTTTCGCGGCGGACGGCGACTTCCTCGTCCAGCTCGCCGCGCTGCGCTCCGAGGAGGCCGCCGAGTCTGCCTGGAAACGGATGACGGCTTCCTCGCCCGAACTCTATCACGGCGCGACGAAAATCATCCAGCGCGCCGACCTCGGCTCGGAGGGTGTGTTTTACCGGTTGCGCGCCGGCGCCTTTGCCGACAGATCGGGAGCTTCGGCCTTCTGTGACGCGATCAAGGAAGCTGGTGCCAACTGCATCGTGGTGAACGGATAGTGGTCAAAGCCTGCATTCTCAGCGTATCCGGCCCGGACCTGACCCCGGGCGAAGCGGCCCTGTTCCGGGCCGAGAACCCGTGGGGCGTGATCCTCATGGGCCGCTCCTGCGTGAGCCGGATGCAGGTGCGCCGGCTTGTGGCGGACATCTGGGAGGCCACAGGCCGCGAGACGCTGATCTTCATTGACCAGGAAGGCGGCCGCGTCGCGCGCCTGAAGGCGCCCGAGTGGCCCCTGTTCCCGCGCGGCGCCGACTATGCGGCGATCTATGCGGCCGATCCCGAGAAGGGCCGCGAAGCCGCCTGGCTGGGC
>JBGTKE010000119.1:0-2413 GCA_041744775.1 Hyphomonas sp.
CGGCGGGAGAGGTCGCCCGTGCCGCCAAAGATCACTATGTCGAAGGGCTCGACCGGAACAAACTTGGCCATGTCATATCGCCCCTGGGTTCAGATTGCCGGCACACCGGAACAGCGTAACCATTTGCTGTGCCGGACGCACATGCAGCTGCTTGTTTTCATTTAGGTTATCGGAACGGGGGGACGCAGCCTCCGTCTGCGGAAATACGTTTTGCAAATAATTACACTCGCTATAGTGGGCTCGCCAGCCGGTACCGGATCGCGAATGACAACGTTGTTTTGAATATGGGGGAATTTGCCGGAAATGTCCAGCCGAACGCGCCTTGAAGACCTCGCCTCGATCGCGGGCGTCTCGATTGCAACGGTCTCCCGTGCGCTCAACAACAGTCCCGCCGTCAACGACGAGACGAAGCGGCGGGTCTGGAAGATCGCGCGCGAGCAGAATTACCATTTCCGGCCGACGATGCCAGCCCTGCTGTCCGGCGCGGCGGCGACAATTGCCGTCGTCATTCCCAATCCGCACGCCCGGCAGAGCGAGGCGCTGCATCCCTTTGTGCAGGACTTCGTCGGCGGCATCACCGAAGCGGCCCGGGTGTCGGGGTGTGACGTCCTGATCTCGCATCTTGCACCGGGTAACATGGATGACCTGCAGGACCTGTTGACGTCCCATCACGCCGATGGCGTCATCTTCCTCGGACAGCGGCTCCTGCATGAACGGCTGAATGTGCTCGCCGGTTCCGAAAGCCGTTTCATCGTCTGGGGCGCCGAACTGCCGGGCCAGCAATATTGTTCGGTCGGGTCCGACAACCTGCGCGGCGGCGCGCGGGCGACGTCGCACCTGATCAACCTTGGCCGGCGCCGGATTGCTTTCCTCGGCGATACCGCGGCGCCGGAAGTTCAGCACCGGTACGAAGGCTATGTCGAGGCGCACCGGCGCGCGGCGCTGGCGGTCGATCCGTCGCTGACCGTTCCGGCGCAGTTCGAGATCAATTATGCCGAAGCGGTGGTCGACGGATTGATCGCGCGCGGTGTTGAATTCGACGGGATCTTTGCAGCCAGTGACCTGATAGCCCTTGGCGCACTGCGAAGCCTCCAGAAGGCAGGCCGCAGGGTGCCGCACGATGTGGCGATCGTCGGCTATGACAATATACAGGTGGCCGCCTATACGCAGCCGTCGCTGACGACCATCGACCAGGACATGAGCAAGGCGGGCCGCGTGATGGTCTCGAAGCTGCTGGCTGCGAGCGAGAAGACGCCGCTGCGGTCAGAACGTCTGCCTGCGGACCTGATCGTGCGCGAGTCCTGCGGGCTGGGCTGATGGCGCTCGCCTACTGCCGCCCGATCCAGACGCCGTGCGAGGCGAGTTTCTTCCCGTCCGATGCGGATGAGATCAGCGGTCTGAAACCGCTCACCAATTCTCCCGGCACCGATACATCATCCGTACCGAGATTGAAGAGGCAGATCACCGTCTCGCCGCCTAGCGTGCGCCGGAGCGCAAGCAAGGGTTCCGGCGTGTCCGGGAAATCGACTTCGCCCAAGCGCAAGGCGGGAGACTCGGCGCGGACTTTCAGAACCGCGCGCGTGAAGTTCAGCACCGAGTTCGGATCGCTTTCCTGCTCCCCCACCGCTAGATTCGCATGCCCCTGCCCAATCGGCAGCCAGGGCTTTGCTTCCGAGAATCCGGCGAACGTGTTGTCTTTCGTCCAGGGCATCGGCGTGCGTGCGCCGTCGCGCCCGAGGGTGCGCGGCCAGTTGGCGATGGCCTCCGGGTCCTGCAGGTCCTCGAAGGCGACGTCCGCCTGCGGCAGGCCGAGCTCCTCGCCCTGATAGAGGATCGGGTTGCCGCGCAGGCAGAGCAGCAGCGCGTTCGTCAGCTTCGCAAACTGCTGCTTGTCCGCGCCCGGCGGGCACCAGCGGCTGACGCAGCGCGGGGCGTCATGGTTGGAAAAAGCCCAGGAAGGCCAGCCTTCGCTGAACGGTCCGGCCCAGTTCATCTGCGAGGCTTTCACCCGGCGCGGCGAGAATTTTCGCGCATACAGAAAGTCGAAACTATAGGCCGAGCTGAGCCGCTTCTCTCCCGCCGTGAAGGCGCGCATCTCGGGGAGCGGATCGGGCCCCGGCACTTCGGCGACCGTGAAGATCGCGCCGTAGCCATTCGCCAGCGCGCGGATGCGTTCCATGAAGACCGGAATGTCCGGGTGCGACTGGTTGTGAAAATGATGCTGCAAGTCGAACGGTCTTGTGATCGTGCGGCCTTCCGCTGGCCAGGGCGGATTGTCCCGGAAGTCCGGATCGAACATCGCGAAGTTGATGGCGTCGAGCCGGAAGCCGTCGACGCCCTTGTCGAGCCAGAACTTTGCGGCGGCCACCAGCGCGTCCTGTACTTGCCGGTTGTGGACATTCAGCTGCGGCTG
>JBGTKE010000120.1:0-4572 GCA_041744775.1 Hyphomonas sp.
TGGAACCTGCCGGGCGCCTTTCGAGGCGGTCGCGACGACGTGGCCTTCATCAACGGCGTGGCGCAGGACGCGGTTGACCGCTTTGACATCGACGCGGACCGGATCCTCGTCTCCGGCTTCTCGGTCGGCGGGTCGATGGCCTGGTATCTCGCCTGCGCCGAGGGCCGCCGCTACGCCGGCTATGCTCCGATCGCCGGCGCGTTCTGGGAGCCCTACGTTACCGAATGCCGGCTGCCGCTGCCGCGGATCCACCATGTCCATGGCACGGCCGACCGGACGGTTCCCCTCGAGGGCAGAAGGCTGTCGGTCGCCACCCAGGGCGACGTCTTCCGGAGTTTCGAGATGCTCAGACGCTTCAGCCGATGCACGGACGGGCTGGCAGGCGCCGAGACCGAGGGCGAGCTGACATGCGAGCGACAGACGTGCGGCGGCAGCGAGCAGGAACTCTGCCTCCACGCCGGCGGCCACATCGTGCGGCCGGAATGGGTCGAGGACGCCTGGCGGGAGCTGTCGGAGGAAGACGGCTGACGCCGAACCGCCGGCCGGGCCTTCCATCCAGCTCGGACCGAAGCCTCGCCGTCGATCGCGTCATGTTCCAGTCGGTCGGCTTTGATCATACGGCGATCGCTTCCGGGACCAAAGTCGCGATTTTGCGTCCGAAGGCTTGAACCTTCAGCGGCTCGAAAACCCCGTCGACTTCGACCCGGGCCGGAACACGGCGCGGTCGGAGCGGCACAAAATTGCGCTCGGCCAGCCGAGACGGGATGGTTGCCGCCCCCTCTCGACGGCATCGCAATGTGCCAGAAATGAAGCACCTGCCCGCAATGGCGGCAGTCGCAGTTCTGGCGGCAACTGCCATGGCCCAGGCGGACGATATTGTGAGAGTGCCCGCGTCGGGGAACGTGGCGGTCACCGCCGACCGGCTCGAGGCGGCCATCGCTCGAATGGGGGCTTGAAGCTCACGCCATCGGGCGATTCCGAGGCGGCCTGACGACCAGGATCCATGCCGCCGTCGATGCCCCGGGGCTGCCGGTCCGATTCCCGATCACGCCCGTTCACCGTGGTGACTGCCCGCAGGCGCGCGGGTTGATCAAGGGGTTGCGCCATGGCATGGCTTGCCCAAATGACGACGCCGACCAGGGCTCGATCTTCGACGTGATCAGTTCCCTCGGACCTCAAGCCACCTTGTAGGGCGCGAACACGTCATCGACCGGGGTTCCGGCAAGGTGGTTGACGTAGTTCGAGAAGGTTTTGCAAGCGATGGCAAGCACGCCCAGAACCTGCTTTTCTTCAAATCCCGCTGCAAGAAACGCATTGACGGCGTCTCTTCCGGGGTTCCCGCGCGACACCACCATAGCCTCGGTGAACTCGGCCACGGCATCAAGCTTGGCGTCAGGCAGGTCGCTCCCGTCGCGCAAGGCAGCCAGACTGTCGGCAGGCACGCCGGACTTCTTGTCGGCGATCATCGAATGCGCGGCGGTGCGATAGGTGCAGCCGTTGACGCGGCTGATGGTCAGGAACACGGTTTCCTGTTCGGCCGGACTGAAACCGGCGGTTTCACGAAAATCCTTGTAGGTGCTCAGGTAGCCTGCCAAGACACCGCGAAGGTTGGCCATGGCCGAGACGTCGGCAGTCTGCGGGTCCGCGACGCCCGCACCGGAACCGACGTGGTGCACGTGGTGGTGTTTGCCTTCGCCTTCCATGCCTTCGAGCCTGATGACGTCTGGATGCTCGGCCGCTGAGGGCTTCAGGGGGAGACGGCTTGAGAGATCACGCCTTTGTGAATGACGCGCTCCATCACGCGTGACACGAAGCGGACGCGTCGGCGAATTGGCTTGGACAGGGACGTGCACGGGACCGATGACCTCGCTCCCGGCCAGAACAGGGAGGCAACCATGCAAACAACCGTATTCCTCACAACCTCCGCAGCGATCGGTGTCGCCGCCTTGGCCGGTGCGCAGCCGGCGGCAGCCCAGGAATGTCCCGTCGAGGCAGAGGACGCCTACGAGATGACGGATGAGCAGGTGAATGCTCTCTACGACTGCATTGAGTCGGCGATGGCCGAGGCTTATGCCCGGGGCGATAACGCTGTGGCAGAGGACTACCGCAGCTGGACCGTCACCGGGGTGCGGCCGGGCCCGGACCCGTCGCACGGCGACCGGCTGCTGCTGACATTCGCCAACGACGCTGCTGCGGAGACCTACCTCCAGTTCGCCGAAGAAGGGGTGGAGATGCCGGTGGGGGGCATCCTCGCCAAGGAGAGCATCGCGGTCAGCGAAGGCCAAGGTCGAGTCGGTCCGCTCTTCATCATGGAGAAGGTTGGCGCCGACGCCGCTCCCGACTTCGGCGGCTGGAGCTACAGTGCCGTGCAGCCGGACGGGCAGATGATGAACGTGCCCCAGAGCTTCTGTCACGACTGCCACACGAACTTCGAGGGGCAGGATGCCATGGCCTATCCAGCGCCAGAGCTGCGCGTCGATCAATAACCGGCCCCGCCTCACCCATCCGTGAGGCGCTGCTGCTTGCGCAGTTCACCGGCGGTGGTTCGCCGGGATCAGCTTCTGCGGCTGCGGCACCCGAAGATGGTTCAACGGGATCCGGTAAATGGCTTATCCGCGCCCCCTGACGCGTCGCTTTCCAGCGGAGGACGCGCCGGCCGATCCAAGATCCAACACCGGTTGAGATCGCGATGCACAGGACATACCAGAGGCCGTAGAACAACGGGGTGTCCTCGGTGCAGTGGAAGGCATAGAGGGCCGCCGCAAGGGCGCCCGCTCAGCAGGCCGGCAGCTGCCCCGGTGAGGTCCGGACGGACGCTGGCACCGTGGCGCAGCGACCAGATCCATGGCCTCACCTGCTTGCTCTCGTGGCAAGTATGGCGCTTTCGGTGGATCGCTAGCAGGGTCTACCTCGACCCGCCGGCGCACGCCATCGTGCTCTCGTTCGACGAGAAGAACCAGATCCAGGCGCTTGACCGCACCCAGCCCGGCCTGCCGATGAAGAAGGGCCGGGCCGGCACGATGACCCCCGACTACAAGCGGCACGGAACCACCACGCTCTTCGCCGCGCTGAACGTGCTCGACGGCAACGTCATCGGCCGGGACCTGCAGCGGCACCGCCACCAGGAGTTCATCCGCTTCCTCAACGCCACCGAATCCGCAGTCCGGGACGAAAAGCAGGTACACGCCATCCTCGACAACTACGCCGCGCACAAGCACCCGAAGGTGCGCGCGTGGTTCGACCGCCATCCGCGCTGGGCCTTCCACTTCGTGCCGACATCCTGCTCCTGGCTCAACGCCGTCGAGGGCTTCTTCGCCAAGCTCTCGAAGCGGCGGCTCAGGCGCGGGGTCTTCCACTCCATCGTCGAGCTCCAGGCCGCCATCAACCGGTTCGTCTGCGAGCACGATAGGTTCACTGCAGACGCTGTGGCAGCCACCTCGGCCACATCCTCATCGTCGATGGCGAACTCGTCCACTGCATCAATGGCACCAGCCTGAGCTTCCACTCGCCGGACGCATGAAGCCGTCAAAACCGGTCGCCGTCGGGCGGCCTCACAGAAGGGTGATCGGTCAGGTGAAATTCTCACTCCGGTCGTCCGAACTGTCTCACAAAGGAGGCAACCGATCGCAGGAGAAAGAGACGGATCGGCCTCTTGCGGCACTCGCCGTCGCGACGGCCTGCCGCACAAGCCTTGGTGGGCTTGGACACTGCCGCCAGATGCAAGGAGCAGCCCATGCCCGGAATCCGCGAAGCCGGATCGTATCGCCAAGTCCATCGCCAATCAATCTGGACGCGTCTGACCCACTGGACGTGGGCGATCGCACTTTTTTTCCTTCTCCTGTCGGGCCTGCATATATTCAACTCGCATCCCGTGCTCTACCTCGGCGAGCAGTCGGGCTTCGCGTTCGACAGCGCGGTCCTCAGGATCGGTGCCGAGAAAGTCGGAGACGACGTCCGCGGATACACCGAGCTGCTTGGGCGACGCGCCGACACGACAGGAGTGCTCGGCGTCTCCGACTCCGGGCGCCGCGCCTTTCCCTCATGGGCCACGACACCCTCCTATCACGCGCTCGAAACCGGCCGGCTTATCCATTTCTTCTTCGGCTGGCTCCTCGTGGGTACCCTCGGACTGTGGTTCGCGGCGAGTCTCCTGAACGGGCATCTCTGGCGCGACGTCCTGCCGAGCCGCGCGGACCTGCGCGACCTTCCGCGCGAATGCGCGGATCATGCCCGGCTCAGGATCGGGAACAGCGCCCGCTACAACGGCCTGCAGCGACTGAGCTACACCTTGCTGATGTTCGGCGCCCTGCCCCTGATGGTCGCGACCGGCCTCGCGATGTCGCCGGCCATGGGGGCGCTGATCCCGGGCCTGACCGACATGTTCGCGGGTCGTGAAACGGCGAGGACCATCCATTTCATCGGCGCCGCGGCGCTTGTGCTGTTTGTCGTGGTTCACGTCCTGATGGTCCTGGCGCATCGGCCTGTCGACGCGATGCGCGGCATGGTGACCGGCTGGCGGCGCTCCGACGCCGACCCGGCCGGGCGGAGCTGACGATGTCCGTGCCCATGACC
>JBGTKE010000121.1:0-5641 GCA_041744775.1 Hyphomonas sp.
TCGAGCGGCAGTCCGGTGACCGGGCAAGCCTCCTCGAAGGGCGGGGGAATACCGTCCCAGGGCGCCGGAACGGCCGCACCGGGCGACACCGCGGCCAGCAGCAGGTCCATCACGCCGTCCAGTTCGCGCTGCAGTTTGGGCAGGGTCAGCTTCGAGAACAGCTGCGGGAACCGGAACTTCATCAGCGCCGACTGCCACATCTCGGCGGTTTCCTCGGGATTGGCGATCGGGCGGAACTCACCGCTGGCGACGCCATCCTTGAAGATCTGGACCATATAGACGCGCTCCCGGGCGAGCTTTTCGTTCATGTAAAGCGGGCGGTCCTTGCTCAGGACTTCGGCCACTTCAAGGATCTTGGCCTCTTCCTCGATCGCCGAGTAGGTACGGGCAAGATCATAGTGAAAGAACTCGCGCAGCCGGTTGGTCGCCGAGTCCTTGCGGGCCACGATGCGGGCAAAGGTGGTATAGGCCTCGTCGTTGAACTTGTGCGCCATCGCCTCGGCGATATCGAGTTTGGAGGCGAAGAAGCGATAGATGTTGCCGGCCGACATGTTGCAGTCGCGGGCGATCTCCGCCATCGTCGTCTTCGAATAGCCGTAGTGAAGGATGCGCTCCACGGCCGCGTGGAGGATCATGTGGCGGGTGTCATCAGTCGGATTTGGGCTCATCCGGCCAGTATGTCACAAAAGCACTGAACAATCAATATAGTATTCAGCGCCCGTACTGCAACCCGCCGCGGACCCATGGTCTGGCTCCGAGGCCTGTGCCATAGCGTCCGCTTCACGCGAAGGAGGGTCGCTCATGGCGCTGTTCTGCCTGCATTGTCTCGACAATCAAACCGATGGCGCCGCGCGCCGCGCTGCGGCCCGGCCGGCGCATCTTGAATGGGCCGCCGGCCTCGGCCGGGTGGTGCGCATGGCAGGGCCCCTGCTTGACCCCGAAGGCCGGATGATCGGATCGGTCTTCCTGATCGAGGCCGACAGTCTCGCGGCCGCGACCGCCCTGAATGCGGCAGACCCCTATTCGCAGGCGGGCGTGTTCGGACAGGTGATAATAAATGAGACTCGTTGGGCAATCGGCGAGGGCAAATCGACATGAGACAGTTCATATCCGGTAATCTGAACTACTCCAGCTGGTCGATTCGACCGCTTCTGGTGGCCCGGAAGGTCCGGTTGCCGGTCGAAGAGGTCATCGTGCCGCTCGATTTTCCGGAAACGACGGCCAAGCTCAAGGCGATCAGCCCGACGGCAAAAGTGCCGCTGCTGATCTGGGAAGGACTGGAAATCTGGGAAAGCCTCGCGATTACCGAATTCATCGCCGAATGGGCCCCGCCCGGCGCAGTGTGGCCCGAAGAGTCCGAGGCACGGGCGATTGCACGGGCAGTTTCCAGCGAGATGCACGCCGGCTTTGCCGCCATCCGCAGCGCCTGTTCGATGGACATCCGCTCGCGCCACCCTGCCCCGGACATGACGCCCGCGCTGGAGGCAGACATCACCCGGCTGCAGGCAATGTGGACCGGCCTGCGCGAAAAATATGGCAAGGGCGGACCCTTCCTGTTCGGCGCTTGGTCGGCGGCGGATGCCTTCTTCACGCCGGTCGTGACGCGGTTCCGGACCTACGGCCTGCCGCTCACCGGCGCAGCGGCAGACTATGCGGCGGCCGTGCTGGAAGACCCGCTGTTCAGGACGCTGGAAGAAGAGGCGAAGGCCGAACCCTGGTGGATCCGCTATGGGCCGGATGGCCGGGCGAGCGGCTATCTCAAGCCGCCGGCGGCGTCATGAAATCATAGCCAAGATCGTAGCGGAACAGTTCCCGTACGCGGCGCGCATAGATATCCATCGCCTCGCCGGAGAAAAGCGCCGCCAGGGATTGCTGCCGGTTCTGCAGCACGTTGGGTTCGGCGTTCGGATCGACCTTAAGCGCCATCGCCTCCTTGGTGCCCGCCGCAACCGCTGCGGCGATGGCCTCCGGCGTCAGTTGGATCTTCCAGTGGTGGGCGATGGCCTCCAGAGTGGCGTGCGGATCGGCGCGCGTCTGCTCATACTGGACGCGCAGGATCGAGGCCGGAAACTTCGCTTCCACCTCGCCCCAGCGGTTCCCGAAACGGGCGAGCCAGAAGATATCGCAGCGATAGCGTTTTCCGTCCGGATCGCCCTTCAGGTATTCGAGCCAGTCGACCTGGATGTCGTATTCCCATTTCGCATGATGCGAGGCGAGGATGCTCATCGGATGGCGCACGCAGAGCGCATAGGGCGGCAGGCCGGCGAGCCCGCGCGCCCAGCCCCAATCCGCCAGCCGGTGCGGGATCGTGTGACTGAAGGCGAGGCGCGGCAGTTGCGGATAGACTGCGTCGTCCTTGGGCCAGCCGATATAGGGGCGGACGGCGTCTTCGGAAAAGTACTTGGGCCGGTCGACGCCGAACGTTTCCGCGAGGGCGACGGCGAACATGTACTTGACCCAATGGGTACCGGAATTCTTCGAGGTGACGAGGAAGCCGTCAAACGCACCATGCCGCAGCACGGAAAAGTTCATCCAGTTATCGTTCCAGACGCGGGCGGCGTAGCTCATGGCCTCGCCTAGACCAGCGCTCCGGAGGGCGCAAGATCAGGTCTTCAAGCCGGCCATGTCGCGGTAAACCTGCAGGAGCGCAAGCTGCGCGCGGGTCGGCACACCCTCGGCCTCGGACACCGCGACAAGCATGGCGTCGAGATCGATCACTTCCTTGGGCCCGAGCTGCGAGGCGTTGACGATCAGCTTGCTGAGCTGGGTCATGGTGAGCTTTGCCGGCGGGCAGGACTGGGACACCCAGGCCGCGTGCGCGGCCAGTTCCTCGGCCTCTCCGGGCGAGCACCGGAAATGCTCGCGGATCTCGCCTTCGATGACGTCGCCCTGCAAAGGGGTCAAAGGTCCGCCGCGCGCCAGCGCCACCTGCATCATCATGATAGCGGCGGCTTCGCGCGGATCGTCGATCAGATCCAGTCCGCCCTTCCCCATCTTATACTTGAAGGCGAGGCGCCGCGGGGCATTCGCGACGGTCTGCGCGATGTCCGCGGCGGCATCGAGCCCGCGCTTCGCCATCTGGAGTCGCCAGACCCAGATGCCGATGGCGGCGAGAACGGTGATGAGGCCAAGCAGGATGTGCATGGGCCCAGACTAACCTTGTCCGGGCCCCTGCGCTACTGACGAATCAGGCGGCGGGCGGCCGTCTATTTTGCGCCGCGGCCATTCGCGGCCGCATGCGCCTGCGCCAGCACATAGGCGCGGATCGCCTCGGCTTCATCCGGGGTCACGTAGTCGGCGAAGGACACCATGCCGTTGGCGGCGAGGTTGCCATCCAGCACGACGCCGTTCCAGGCGTCCTTGTTGCCGGTGATCGCCGACCAGCGCAGATCGGGAAGCACGCCGGAGGAGACGCCGAGCGGGCCGTGGCAGACCGCGCAGTTGCGGGCGTAGTGGACCGTGCCGTCGGAGATGGTCTTGAGGCTGCCGAAGGTGGGCGCTTTTGGTGTCCGCTCGATCGGGGCGAACCCCGAATCGGCAATCTCCTGCGTTCCACCGACTTTGAAGGTCACCACCTTGCCTACGGTCGATGGCACTTTCTCATCGAACGCAAAGCCGGCCGCGAGCGCGAAGGCGGACCCCCAGCCGGTGGTGATCGTCACGTATTGCTCGCCGTCAATCATGTAGGTGCCGGGACCGGAAGCGCCGCCAGATTTCAGTTCGTGGCTCCAGACCTTGTCGCCTGTTGCAGCGTCATACGCGGCGAACTCGCCGGAGAGTTTGCCCTGGAAGACGAGTCCGCCAGCGGTCGACAGCACACCGCCATTCCAGGCATTGCCATGCTCGACCGTCCAGCGGGCCTCACGGGCGACCGGATCCCAGGCGATCAAACGGCCCTTCATGGTTGAGCGCAGGAACTTGATCACATCCGGCGATGCAATCGGCGGCACGCCCGCCGAGAAGTCGATGCCCGTGTTCCAGCCCACCGGGCGGGCCGTGAATCGCGAGTCTTCAGCATAGGCCTGCGGGATTTCCTGCGCCGGGATATAGGCGAGGCCGGTCTGCGGGCTGAAGGCCATCGGGTGCCAGTTGTGCGCGCCCAGAGGACCCGGTGTCTGCTCGAAGGGAGCCGTGCCGTAACGCGCGGCGGCCACTTCGATCGGACGGCCATTGGCGTCGAGACCCGTCGCCCAGTTCACCGGCACGAAGGCATCGCCCGAGATGTACTGGCCGGTCGCGGCATCGACGACATAGAAGAAGCCGTTCTTGGGTGCCTGCATGGCGACGCGGCGGGTCGCGCCACCTGCGCCGAGCGGCAGGTCAGCGAGGATGATCGTCTGCGTGGCGGTATAATCCCAGTTGTCGCCGGGCGTGGTTTGGAAGTGCCACTTGTAGACACCCGTCTCTGCATCCACTGCAACGATGGAGGAGAGGAACAGGTTGTCGCCGCCGGACGGGTCGCGGAACGTGCGGTTCCAGGGCGAGCCATTGCCGACGCCGAAGATGATCTGATTGTTCACTTCGTCATAGACGATCGAATCCCAAACGGTGCCGCCGCCACCATCTGTGGTCCAGGCGCCTTCGTCGCCCCAGGTGACGTTGCCGACCTCGACGAAGGCATCATCGGAGGCCGCGCCATCCGGCTGTTTGGTGGGATTCGGGACCGTGTAGAAGCGCCAGACGAGATCGCCGGAATTGGTGTCGTAGGCCGAGAGATAGCCGCGCACGCCGAGTTCGGCGCCGCCGTTGCCGATCAGGACCTTGCCGTTCACGACGCGCGGGGCGCCGGTGATCGTGTAGGGTTTGGACTGGTCCACGGTGACCTTGCTCCAGACCACGGCGCCGGTTTCAGCGTTCAGCGCCTCGACGCGGCCATCGATGACGCCGACGAAGACCTTGCCGTCATAGACAGCGACGCCGCGGTTCACGACATCGCAGCAGGCCTTGACGCCGACGGCGCGGTCCACGGCCGGGTCATAGACCCATTTCTCGACGCCGGTCTTGGCATCGAGCGCGTAGACAACCGACCAGGCGGAGGTGACGTACATGACGCCGTCGACGACGATGGGCGTCGATTCGACGCCGCGATTGGTGGCAAGATCGTAGGTCCAGGCGACGCCGAGCTGGCCCACGTTTTCCTTGTTGATCTGGTCGAGCTTCGAATGGCGCTGCTCGTCATAGGTGCCGCCATAGGTCAGCCACTCTTCCGCGGCGCTGGCGGCCGAGATGCGCGCGGTATCGACGGCGGCGAAACCTTCGGGTTGCGCAACCTTGGTTTGACGATCACCGCAGGCGGCGAGCAAAAAAGCCGTCCCGGCCAGAAGCGCCGGGCCTGCCCAGCCGCGCAAATTCCTGATATTCATGAAGTGCCTCCCGATCGGCGCCCCGTCCTGTCAAGCGGCGGGGTCTGTCGGCGCGCAGACTATCGGTTCGCGGAGCAAAGTCGAGGCGTGACGCTACGCCAGCGGTTCAGGCGTGGGCAGCCACCCGGAGTTCGTCACGGGCGGCGAGGATGGCTGTTTCGACCGCTGTCTGCCAGGCCTCAATCGTTTTCGCGCCTTCAGCCGCCTTGGGGAAATTGACGAGGCGCGACGCACTGACGATGCCGCCCTGGCCGCCGATCAGGCCGGCGCAGGCCTCG
>JBGTKE010000122.1:0-1944 GCA_041744775.1 Hyphomonas sp.
ACCTTTCGGTCCGGCGCGGCGGGCCAGGGCGCAGTGCGCCTCGTTTGGCTCAGAAGGCCGGCAATATGATTTGAGGGGAATGCCATGCCAGACGGCTCCGCGAATCGCGTTTGCGACACGGCGGTTCCTGTAATGGCAGTAGCACAGTTGCGCATTGTTCCTTGCTTTCCGGAGCGCGCGGCCCGCTTGCCTTTCCGGGGAAGCCGGGTTGGTGCGCGCTAGAGGGAAACCTTCGGGCCAGCCCTTCCGGACGGCCACCAAGCGTTAGTGCCCAATTTCGCCCGCAATTGAAAGGGCCAAATTCCGAAGGTGCAGCGGCCCGCCGTCAAGGCGCGGTCAAGCGGAGGTTAATCTTCCTCAGTCTAAGAGGGCAGGAACTACGTTTGCCACCCGAATGTCAGGCCCGCCGAGCTCCATGCCGAGATTCCTGCTTATCCTGTTGATATTACTGGGATTCGGCTGGAATTTGCCGGCTGCACCGGATGTCACGCAGGTTCGAATCGTGGGCGACGGCGCGCCGACGCGGATCACGATCTGGACGGATGTCGCCGAAACCGCTGACGGACTGCTGACGGAGCAGCCGGGGGAACGCAAGGTTGTGCTCCTTCTCGCCCAGAACGGGTACTCAGCGGCCGGCGAGGGCACGGGCGGGGTCGAGGCTTGGTCGCTGGAACCGGGCCGGCTTGAGTTCAACCTCGACCGCCCGATGGCGGTGACCCGGATGCTGCGCCTGCCGCCCACCGGCAAAGAGCGCGCCTACCGGGTGATCCTCGATCTCGATACGATTTCAGCAGCCCGTTTCACCCTCTCGTCGCGGCGGGACGTCAAGCGGCTCGCCAAGCTGGAGACGCAGTTTGCCGAAGCGCGCAGCGACGCCCTGAAACAGCTGGCGGGGGCAAGACCGGCGACCGGGCGCAGGCTGGGCGGGGGCCGCAAGCATGTGGTGGTGATCGATGCCGGCCATGGCGGCAAAGATCCCGGCGCCGTGGCGCTGACCGGCGGCAAGGAGAAGGACATCACCCTAAAGGCGGCGCTGGCGCTGCGGGACGTGCTCGAGAAGGACGGCCGGTATGATGTGCGCCTGACGCGCGAGACGGATAACTATGTCGAGCACGAGGACCGGGTCACGATGGCCCGCAAATGGGGCGCCGAGCTGTTCATCTCGCTGCACGCCGATGCGGCTGGATCGAGCAGCGTGTCCGGGGCCTCGGTGTACACGATCTCGGCGCGCGGCGAGACCCGGATTGACCGGGAGGCCACGAAGAATGACTGGAAGATCGCCATCGAGGATGGCACCCCGGAACGCCTGAACGGCCTGTTGGAAGACCTCGTCAAACGCGAGACCAAGACCCGTTCGGCCGAATTTGCCGAACTCCTGCTGCCGCAGTTGGCGGGGGCGGGCCCGGTCCTGCGCAATACGCACCGGAATGCCGGGTTTTATGTCTTGCTCGCGCCGGATGTACCGGCCGTGCTGCTGGAACTCGGCTTTCTCACCAACGAGGCCGACGCCAGACGCCTGCAATCGGAGACCGGCCGCAAGGCAGCGGTGGCGGCCATCGCTTCGGCCATCGACAGCTATTTCGACCAGCAGGACCTCCGTCTCGCCTCGAACTGAACGCGGCGCGGAACCGGGCCCCTTGCCGCATCCACCGGATGCTGCGAATTTCCCGCGATGAAACCTTCCCGGCTCCTGCTGGCGCTCGCGCCGCTCTGTCTGGCTGCGGCGTGTGCCAGCAGTCCGTTTTCGCGCACCTCGTATCCTTCGGGAGACCGGCCGGACGAGGCGCGCGCCTATAGTGACTTCATGATTGCGCGCTTTGCAGCCATGACGAATGACCCGCAGGTGGCAACACGCCATTATGCGTCCGCCATCGGCACCGCGCCGGAAGAGGCGGGCGTGGCCGAGCGCGCGGTGTTCTCCGCCTTGCTGGCCGGCGACTACGG
>JBGTKE010000123.1:0-1991 GCA_041744775.1 Hyphomonas sp.
AGAGACAGCGACGTAAGCACTGAACTGCGCATGTACGAAGGAGCGACGCACGAGTTCTTCGGTATGGCGGACGTAAATTCGGATGCAACGGACCTCTCCAATTAAGCCTTGCTGCAGGAGTGCATCACCCGCAGCCGACTAGTTTGGATACATGGCGACGCGCTCGCAATCGTCTGAAATGCACCGTCTGTCTCACGCTTGCTCAACCTTAGTGAAGTGATTGCACAAGTCTGGATTTTTCGCGTTCAACGCACGGGGTCAATACCGATTGTCAAGATGTCTGATTTTGGCTTCACGAGAAGACGGAGATCGTCCTCAAAGTCTTCTCGGGCGGCAGAAAGTGCTGACAACCGAATGCCCGTTTCCACCTCCACGTCGGCAGGGTTACGCAGAATGGTTGGTTTTAGGAACACGAACAACGTCCGGCGGGTGCCCGACTTCGTCGTGTTGCGGAACAGACCGCCGATGAGCGGCGCATCTCCCAGCAGGGGAACCTTGCTGACCCCTGTCACCCGGTCATCCGTGATCAGGCCGCCGAGCACCACCGTCCCGCCATTGTCGGCTAGCACCGTCGTCTGGATGCTGCGACGGTTCGTGACGAGGTCTGACGCACCGGGAACCACTGCGTTGACAAGGGAGGAGACTTCTTGACTGACTTCAAGGCGCACAACATCGCCGTCATAGATCCGCGGATGGACGCGGAGCGTTATGCCGACGTCTTCGCGTTCGATCGTCGTGAACGGTGCTGCCGTATTGCCGACAGTTGAAAATGAGCCCGTCCGGAACGGCACATTCTGACCGACGACTATTTCCGCAGTCTGATTGTCGAGGGTCATCAGGCTGGGCGTCGAGAGCAAATTGGCATTGGCCGACGAACCGAAGGCTTGGATCAGGATGCCGAGCTCGCCGCCTGCACTGAAACCGGCGCTGAGGCCGTCTTCCGTCAACCCTATTGCTGCCGGGGAGCCGAGGATCGTCAGGATACGGCGAAGCGAAAGTCCCTGATCGGAGAAGGAAATCGCGCCCGCGCTGCCTTCTGGGGCTGCGTCGCCGAAGCCAAGCTGTATGCCAAACTGCTCGGCGGCGTCGCCGGTGACTTCCACGATAGCCGCTTCGATCAAGACCTGCGGACGCCGGACATCCATCTGGACAATCAGCGCTTCGATCTCACTGAGCTCGGAGGCCGTGCCACGGGCGATGATCGCGTTGATTTCAGCGGCGGCCTGGACCGAGAAAGAACCGGATGCAGACTGAGCGCCTGTCTCAAAAGCCAGACTCGTTGCCGCTGAACTGCCACTGCTGCGGGTCCCGAAGGCCGGGTTGGTTGCAAGGGTGGCAACGGCGCCGTCGCCGCTCGCGGTAAGACTGCGTGCAACGGGATTCGTGGCGGCGACTGGCGCGCCGCTGAGGCCCTGCAGGACGTTTATCATTGTTTCAGCATCGCTATGGTCAAGGCGGAAAACCCGTGTGGTGACGATAGCGCCGCCGGGCCGGTCGAGCTGGGCCGCCAGACTGCGGGCTTCATCAATCTCGCGCGCGTTACCCCGAATGATGATCTGATTGCTGCGCAGGTCGGCCGCAATACGAGGACCCCGCCCGGCCTCTCCTAAGAGGCGCTCAATCGACGTTGCAGTTTCCGCCGCGGCGGCATAGGTCAGCGGTATACTGACGAAGGTCTCGCCGCCGCCGGTGTCCAGCTGGCGGGCAAGGATTTCGATGCGCGAGACGTCATCGGCGTAGCCGGTCACAATCAGCGAGTTTGGCCGGTTGAAGGGCTCAATTGAACCGGTCGCGGAGAGGAGCGGCCTGAGTGCCTGCGCGGCCTCTGCGGCGCCGAGTGAATCAAGGCGGATCAGCCGGGTGACGATGTCGGCATCGGCCCCGCCCGGCAGACGGCCCAGCACGCCCGCTTGGCCGGCCGGGTTGCGCGGCACCACGCGCCAGGCATCACCAGATGCAATGGCGGCGTAACCCTGGACGCGCAGCACGGA
>JBGTKE010000124.1:0-4907 GCA_041744775.1 Hyphomonas sp.
GGCATTCGGGACGACCTGCGGCCTCGTGAAAGGCAGCGAAGGCCCGGTTCGACGCAGCGAAGCCGGCGCCGTCCGGCGTCCGGACAAGGATACGCCCATCAATCTCGCCGGCATTCCAGGCCCCGGATGGGGGAGCCGGCAACAGGAAGACATCCGGCACCAGCCTGGCGGCTTTCCCGGCCCGGTCTGCGTAAGTCTGCATGGTTTGGCGGCTGATGGCAGCCGCAACATAAAACGCGCCTCCGAATTCCGGGCCAAGCGCCACATGCATTTCCTCAAGCGGCTGCCCGAGAAGAGGCTCAAAGGCAAACGGCAGTGCTTTAAGCCGGGCGGCCGACTTGGCGAGCGGCAGATTTATCCGCGCCAAATGAACACACTCCGATGGCACCCACAAAATCCCGTCTGAATACGCAGCCGGCACTTCCGCGGGGGGCTGAGTAAAGTCTGCGGCCGCCGGCCCGGAAATCACGCCCGAACCTGCCGAAACAGAGTGGGACGCTGCCCGCCGCTGCACCTTTCCCGGTGTGCTCATCGTAACTGTCCTGATCGCTCATGCGCTGGTCAGAGCAGTTACGTCAAACCGGGGTCAAACGATGCAGCTTGAGTCCAAATTGCCGGTCCGCCCTTTGTCCCCGGAAGCGGGCCTCTCCCTGATCGAGACCCTGATCGTGTTGGTGATCATCGGCTTGGTCTCGGCCATGATCATTCCGAATGTTATCAGTCGTCCTGATGATGCACGTGTCACGGTCGCCCGCAATGACATCGCCTCGCTCGCTGCTGCGCTGCAACTCTACCGGCTCGATAACCGGACCTATCCCTCTACCGCGCAGGGACTGGAGGCCCTCGCCGAGCGTCCAACCAGCGAACCGCTGCCTTCCAACTGGCATCCGGAAGGCTATCTCGACGCATTGCCGACAGACCCCTGGGGCAATCCCTATGTTTATCGCATGCCCGGCCAATCGGGCGCATTTGACCTGATATCGCTGGGCGCCGACGGTCAGCCGGGCGGCGAAAACTACAATGCGGACATCCACCTGCGCGAGACGGCGTCCTGATGACAGGCACACCGGGCTATCCCGTGAATTGCCCGACCAGTTGCGGCTTCAGCCTTATAGAGGTGCTGGTCGCCATGACCATTCTTTCGGTTGCGGGTGTAGCGCTCATTGAAACCGCGCAGCAACATGCTGCAAGGCTCGAGCGATTCGAAACCGTCCTTGTCACCGACACCGTTGCGGCGAACCGGCTGGTCGAACTGCGCCTTTCGCCGTCCAGCGCAGACGCTCTCCAGATTGTGGAGATGGCAGACAGGTCGTGGCGGGTCCAGACCCGCCTCGCCGCAACCAGCGACCCGGAACTGGCCCAGGTCAACATCGAGGTGTTCACCCTGGAGGGTACGGCGCCCCTAAGCCAGCTCACCGGCTTCATCGACACGCGGACCGTGCCATGACGGTAAGGGCTTATTCACTCGCCGCCTGGATCCTGCTGGCATTGGGCGTGACGGCGACCGGCGCCCAAATTTCGCGCCTTGCCTGGGCGGTCTTTGGCCCAGACCCACTGCCCGAGGCGCCCTTGCCCGAGGAAGGAACCGGGGCAACCTATGCAAGCGCAGGCGGCAGACTCGATGGCCTGATCTTGGCCGCTCCGTTTGGAACCTTCACACGCGGCGCGGCCTCGGGGTGGCCTGATACCGGAACGACGGACCAGCTCACCTTGCATGCCGTGCGCCTGTCGGAAGACACCTCTGCGTCCACCGCGACGCTATCAATTTCTGGCGGTGTCATGGACATTTACCGGATTGGCGAAGACGTGGGCGGTCTTGGCACGCTTAGGCATATCGAAGCGCGCCGGGTGATTGTCGAAATCGGCGGCCAGAACATACTCGTCGCCTTTCCCGTTCCCACGCGGGCAAGCCGTCTGCCTCCGCTCTACGCAGCGATGGCGGCTGAGTATTCTGCCGTGACGGTCGCTGGCGCACCCGGCCTGCAACCCGCCAGCGGCATCGCGGAAAACTCTATCCGCACACAGATGAATGCCAACCCGCAGGTCCTCATCGAAAGCTTCGGTCTCGAGCGGGCTCCAGACGGATACATTGTGGGTCCCGAAACACCCCCGATCCTGCTCGCCGCCGGACTTAAGCCCGGCGACAAGGTCGTCAAGGTCAATGGATCTCAGGTGGGTGACGCCGCGTCTGACCGGCTGCTGTTCGAACAGGCGGTGGCTTCGGGCCGGGCCCGGGTCGAAGTGGTCCGCGGCGGGCAAACGCTTGTTCTTTCCTTTCCTCTCAAATAGGCTTCGCATGTCCCTCCCACGTCTGCTCTTCCTGATTTTGCTTTTCAGCACCTGCTCAGGCCCCGTCCTGGGACAGGAGGGCAAGGTGGTTCCAGCCGCCACGAAAGCGGATGCCCGGTCGTTCCTGCTCAATGCGCGGGACGTTGATATTCAGGTCTTCGCAGATGATGTTTCCGCAGTGACCGGCCGGACACTGATCCTCGACCCGGCGGTGACCGGCAAGGTGACGGTCCTTTCGCAGGAGCCGCTTGACGCGGAAGGTGTCTGGAAGCTGTTCCTGTCCGTGCTGCGCGTCCAGGGTTACGCCGCCATTGCATCTGGTGATGCCTGGCGCGTGGTGCCGCGCAACCCGGCCGGCCAGGCGGGCGTGCTGGGCCGTCTGCCCGGCGGGGCCGATGCCGACATCGTCACCCGGCTGATCCGCCTTGACTCACTCGGCGCCGTAGAGGCAGCCCAGGCACTCAGGCCGCTCCTCTCGGCGACCGGTTCGGTTGAGCCATTCAACCGGCCAAACTCGCTGATTGTGACCGGCTACGCCGATGACGTCTCGCGCATCGAAATCCTTGCCCGCCAGCTGGACACCGGCGGCGGCGAAACATTCGTCAGTATACCCCTGACCTATGCAGCCGCAGCGGAGACCGCGGCGTCCATCGAGCGGCTGCTGGGAGAGGCCGGGCGCGGTCCTCGTATCGCCGCCGATCTTCGCAGCAATCAGATCATCATTCGGGGTAACGTGCGCGAGATTGATGAAGCCCGCAGTCTGGCCGCCCAGCTCGATCAACCCGGGGGCGCTATCGTCACCACACGGGTGTTCCGCCTTGACCATAGTGACGCTGAAACAATGATAGGCGTCCTGCAGGGCCTCAGCGGCGCGCCAGTCGCCGCCACGAATCCCGTTGCACGCAGTCTGGCCGCGGGCGACGGCGCCGTTGCCACCCTTGCAACCAACCCGGCCTTCGGGACCCGCAGCAGTGGCAGTTCGGCGACAACCAGTCCGGCTTTTGAGACAGGCTATCAGTCCGCATCCGGTTCTTTCTCGGTCCAGGCCGCCGCCGAAATCAACGCAATCATCGCCCGTGGCACGGCCTCCGAGCTCAGCGAGATCGAAGCGCTGATTGTCCAGATGGATGTCCGGCGTCCTCAGGTCCTGATCGAAGCGGCTATCGTGGAAGTGACCGGCGACGCCGCCGAGCAGTTTGGCATACAGCTCGGCCTCGGAGACGCGGCCCCGGATGGCAGCGCGGGCGCGATTTCCTTCTCCGATCAGGGTCTTTCGCTGCGCCGCATCCTGACGATCCTCGGCTCGCCGGCCGCGATCGGGCTGACCGAGGACGGCCTTAGCGCCGGTATCAGTTCAGGCGGCGAACTCGGTATCCTGATTCAGGCCTTCGGCTCATCCGCCAATGCCAACCTTCTCTCCACACCCAGCCTGATGACTCTCGATAATCAGCCTGCAGAAATTGTAGTCGGCCAGAATGTGCCTTTCCGGACCGGATCTTTCTCGACCACCGGCAATACGGCGGCACCCTTCACCACGATCGAACGCGAAGACGTCGGCATTACCCTCCGGGTCCATCCGCGCATTTATGACGGCGATGTTGTGCGCCTTGAAGTCAGCCAGGAAGTCTCTTCGCTCGTCAACGCCGTGGTGCCCGGCGCATCGGACCTCATAACCAACCGACGCAGCATCCAGACAACTGTGCTCGCTGACAATGGCGGGACGGTGGTGCTCGGCGGGCTGATCACGGATGACCGGGTGACGGGGGTGAGCAAGGTTCCCCTGCTGGGCGACACGCCGCTCATCGGCGGTCTGTTCCGCAATACGACTAAGTCAGGAACCCGGCGGACCTTGTTCGTATTTCTGAGGCCAACCATTCTGCGCAATCCGGCAGACGTCGAAGCAACAACTGGCGAGCGTCTGTCTGCACTTTCCGGCGCGCGTCGGGAACTCGACGCCGATCCTCGTCTGCTCCTCCAACCAAAGCCAAAGATCCTGACCATAGGCATCGACCAGGTCCGTTAATTCCGGTGGGGTGATCGTGATCCATGACATGACCCGCGGGGGGGGCAGACCGGCCCCAGGCGGTGCGCAGCTCGACGCCCTTGCAAGGATAGTGGCTTCAAATTCTGCGCGCACAACGCCGTCGGTGCGCTTATGCAGGAGCAGCCGGTCCACGGCCAGAAGGTCATAGCCGTCGCCAGCGTCCGCGACCCGGTGCATTTCCCAGAGCTTGTCAAACAGTGTCGCCATAAAGCCTCGCTCCAGAGGAAACATCTTTTGCGGCGGAAAACTGAAGCCAGATTGTTCAGTTCCGGGCCTGCTGCTGTAGCCGGTTTCATGAAAGCGCGTTGGGTCTCATGCGCGTTCGGGCAACTTAACTCATCACCGCAGCCGATACGCCGTGCACGCCTCCACTTCCATCTCCATGATCCGCCCGGCCGCAAAGGCCAGCATGTCGCGCACCAGATCGTCGTCGGCGCTCTGGTCAATCAGCTCGAATAAAGCCAATCTGTCTTCGGTCATCGTGTGAGGTCCTTCTGGTTGAGTTTCGCAACCACAACCTCGACGGATTCGCGCACGATGACCTTCCTCAGGTCGAATTTACACCACGCCCCGG
>JBGTKE010000125.1:0-7444 GCA_041744775.1 Hyphomonas sp.
ACGCGGCGGGCTGTGGAGAGAACGAAGACGACGTCGCCGTCGGTGGGCGCGAAGACCGGCCGGATCGCCCGCGCCATTCCCGCCAGCGCCATCTGCGCCACGCGTTCGGCTTCGTCGCGGGTCAGCGCCGCGTCGGTCGCGATACAGGCAATCGTCGTGTTCTCGCGCGGCGCGGGATTGGCTTTCGCCGCGCCCCAGTCCTCGGCGTCGAAGTCCCTGGTGACATCCGGCCGCGCACTGCCGAACTCGCCGCCGATCTCGAACGGCCAGGCCCAGAAAGCTTCGCTGCCGGGCATCCGCACCGATCCGAAACTGTTGACTGCCGCGAGCGCGCCGACGGTCAGACCGTCAGACGCCACAGTGCTCGCCGAGCCTGTCCCGCCCGGTGCCTGCCCGGCGCGCGCGCCCATCCCAGCTCCTGCCTGTCCGAGCCGGAAGATCTCGCTGGCGCTGTCGAAGGCCTTGCGCCCGAGCGCCGCATAGGGGGCGGTCTCGCCCCAGTCCTTGTCGCCGCCATTGGCGAGATCATAGAGGATGGCCGCCGGCACGATGGGCGTGGGCGGCACACCCGGCCGGGCCACAAGCGCAAAGCCGCGTCCCGCTGCTTTCAGCCCCGCCATCACGCCGTCCGCCGCTGCGAGGCCAAACGCGCTGCCGCCCGCAAGGCAGATCGCATCGGCGCCACCGACCAGCCTTCCGCCGCTCAGCACGTCGGTTTCCCGCGTGCCTGGACCGCCGCCCGCCACCGCAACAGCGCCGACCGCGAACGCATCCGGCACGATGACGGTCACGCCGCTGCGCACCTCGGCGTCTTCGGCCTGCCCGACCCTGATGCCGGGAACGTCTGTAATGAGGTTGTGCGACCCCGGCTTTGCCATGTTAAGAGCCTTGTCAGCTGATTTGTCTGCCCCGGTCTTAAGGGCCTGCGGGCGCCCCGCCAAGCAAAGGGTTTTCACATGCGCCAACTTACCGGGTTCGCCTTTGCGCTCCTGCTCTCGGCCTGCGCGCCGGACATGGCGCCGCCCGCCTCGACCGCTGACGTTCAGGAGACAGAGCCGGAAGCGCTGGGTGACCTCTCATGGACCAAGGGCGGGATGGTTGCAGCAGCCAACCCCTACGCGGTGGAGGCCGGTCTCGAAATTCTGCGCGAAGGCGGCAACGCCATCGATGCGGCGATTGCGGTGCATACCGTCCTCGGGCTCGTCGAACCGGAAAGCTCGGGCATCGGCGGCGGGGCCTTCCTCGTCTACTACGACCGGGCGACCGACAAGGTGACCGTCTTCGATGGCCGCGAAACCGCGCCCGCCGCGGCAACGCCCGAACTGTTCTTCAAGGACGGCAAGGTGATGGATTTCGTCACCGCCTGGCAATCCGGCCGCTCGGTCGGCGTGCCGGGGCAGATCGCGCTCTACAAGGCCGCGCATGAAGCGTCCGGCCGCGCAGATTGGGAAAACCTGTTCGAGCCGGCCATCCGGCTCGCTGAGGATGGCTTCGAAGTCTCGCCGAAGCTCGCCGAAATCCTCGCATCGCCGCGCCTGCGGGGCGCCATCCGTCTCGACGACAATCCGGTCACCGCCGCCTATTTCTATCCGGATGGCGAGCCGCTCGCCGCCGGCTTCGTGCGCACCAACCCGGCCTATGCTGCCACCCTCGCCGCGGTGGCCGAGGAAGGCCCTGCCGCATTCTATTCCGGCAGCATCGCCGCCGAGATCGTCGCCGCGGTGATGGAGGGGCCTGACGGCGGCGCCATGACACTCGAAGATCTGCAAACCTATGAGGTGGCCGTTCGCGAGCCTGTCTGCGGCGAGCTGAAAAGCGGCTTCACGATCTGCTCCGCCCCGCCGCCAAGCTCCGGCGGTATCGCGCAGAACCTGATCATGGGCCTCCACGATCACCTGAAACCCCCGGCCTCGATGAATGCCGACGAAAGCCTGTATCTTAAGGCCTTCGTCGATGCCCAGCGCCTCGCCTATGCCGACCGCGATCACTACGTCGCCGACGCCGACCACGTGTCGGTGCCCGTCGCCGAATTGATCGACCCCGCCTACATCAAGGCGCGCGCACGCGAGGCCTTTGCGCCCGGTGCGAAAACGTTTCCAGGCGATCCGGGCATTGTGCTTGGCAAGGAGCCGCTGCGCCCGATGTGGGGCGAGGATACGACCACGCCCGGCGCCGGCACGACGCACATCTCGATCATCGACCTTGAGGGCAATGCCGTCGCGATGACCGCCACGGTCGAAGCCGCCTTCGGCTCCTCGCGCATGGCTGGCGGCTTCCTGCTCAACAACCAACTCACCGACTTTGCGCTGACACCCACCAAGGGCGGCAGACCGGTGGCCAATGCGGCCGCCGCGGGGAAACGTCCGCGTTCGTCCATGTCGCCTACACTCGTCTTCGACAAGGGCGGCGATCTCTTCATGGTCACCGGCTCGCCGGGCGGCAATTCAATCATCGCCTATGTCGCCAAGACACTCGTGGGCGTTCTCGAATGGGGCAAGACGGCGCAGGAAGCTGTTGCCCTGCCGAACGTCATAGCGCGCGGTGATGTGGTCGCGGTCGAAGTCGATGTCGCGGGCGGGCCGGAATCGGCCGAAGCGCTGCGCGCGATGGGCTACACCGTCGAGGAACGCACGGGCGAGAACTCGGGCCTGCATGTCATCGTCGTGCGAGATCGCGGCCTTGAAGGCGGCGCCGATCCCCGCCGCGAAGGCGTTGCCACACCGATCCGCTGAACGATCGGCACGCCGCCATGGCCAAGCTCTACTTTTCCTACGCGGCAATGAATGCCGGCAAGTCGACGATCCTGCTTCAGGCGGCGTACAACTACCGCGAGCGCGGCATGGAAGTGCTGCTGCTGACCTCCGCCCTCTACCGCGACGCCGCGGACGGGCATATCACCTCGCGCATCGGCATTTCCGCAGAGGCCACCCTCTATACTCAGGACACGGACCTTTTTGCGCTGATCCAGGAGCGCATGGGCCGCGTCCGGCTTGACGCGATCTTTGTGGACGAGGCCCAGTTTCTTACCAAGGACCAGGTCTGGCAACTTGCCCGGGCCGCCGACCATCTCGGCATGCCCGTGCTCGCCTACGGCCTGCGCACGGATTTCCGGGGCGAGCTGTTCGAAGGCTCCGCTGCCCTGCTCGCCATCGCCGACTCCCTGCGCGAAGTGCGCACGATCTGCGAGTGCGGCCGCAAGGCCACGATGGTCATCCGTCAGGGTCCGGACGGCAAGGCGCTCACCGAGGGCGACCAGATCTCGATCGAGAAGACCACCTATGTCTCGCTCTGCCGGCGCCACTGGGAAGACCGGATGGGCCGATTTCCGCCCGCCTGATCCCCTCCCCGGCATGGCACGGATTTCGCAGCAAAGCCCCGATGCGCGCACAATCTGGCCACTGAGTCCGGCGACTCTGGAGGCTGGAGGCCGCTCAAGGAGGCTGTCATGAACCCCGAACCCGTCCGCACCAATCTGCCGGTCGTCGCCTTCGTCGCGCTGCTTGGCCTCGTGGTGATCCTGCTCGGCGCGCTCGCCGTTCCCCCGGCCCGCGCGCAGACAGATCCAGGCTTTGTCGACTTTCCGGGCTTCATCGAACTTGGCGCCGAGATCGCCGACTACCGCGAGACCCGGCTTGTCGACATCGACACCTTCAACGCCATGAAGGCCGATCCGGACACGATCATCATCGACGCCCGCAGCGCCCGCAACTACGCGCTCGGCCATATCGACGGCGCAGTTAACCTCAACTTCTCGGACTTTTCCGCCGGAATGTTGTCGGAAGTCATCGGTTCGAAAAACCGCCGCATCCTGATCTATTGCAACAACAATTTCAGCGACAACATCGCCCCCGTGATGCTGAAATCGGCCCCGCTCGCCCTCAACGTGCCGACCTTCATCAATCTCTATGGTTATGGCTACGAGAACATCTACGAACTTTCCGGCGCCTACAGCATCGAGGACACGGACATCGACTGGGTCAGCCGCCGGACCTATCAGGAAAACTAAAGCCATCATCTGACGCATTGCTTTTGCGCGGCGCCTCGCTCAATTGAAGCCGAGACACCTCCAGGAGGGCTGAGGATGAGCGCTGATGCGCCCGCCGGCCAGACGGCCGCCGTGAAAGTGAACCCCAATGGTCCGACCGAGGAAACCGTCCTCGCCGTCGAGCATTATACTGACCGGCTGTTCCGCTTCCGCCTGACCCGGCCGCGCAGCTTCCGCTTCCGCTCGGGCGAATTCGTGATGATCGGCCTGCCGAAGGAAGACGGCAAACCGCTGCTGCGCGCCTATTCCGTCGCCTCCCCGTCCTGGGACGAGGAACTCGAGTTTTACTCGATCAAGGTGCCGGACGGCCCGCTCACCTCCCGCCTGCAATCCATCAAACCCGGCGACAAGGTCCTCCTCGGCCGCAAGCCGACCGGCACGCTGGTGCTCGACGCCCTGACACCCGGAAAGCGCCTCTACATGTTCTCCACCGGCACCGGCTTTGCGCCCTTCGCCAGCCTTGTGCGCGACCCCGACACCTATGAACGCTTTGAGCAGGTGATCGTCACCCACACCTGCCGGGATGTTGCCGAGCTGACCTATTCCCGCAACCTGGTCGACAGCCTGAGGGATGACCCGCTGGTCGGCGATCTCGTCGGCGGCAAGCTCGCGCTCTACACGACCACGACGCGCGAGGCCTATCCCAACATGGGCCGCATCACGACCCTGATCGAGACCGGCAAGCTGTTCGCCGATCTCGGCGTCCCGTCGCTTGATCCGTCCACGGACAGGGCAATGATGTGCGGCTCAATGGAAATGATCCAGGACACCAAGGCGCTAATGCTCAAGGCCGGTCTCACAGAAGGCTCCAACGCCGCGCCAGCCGAGTTCGTCATCGAGAAGGCCTTCGCCGGCTGATCAGCCGGGCCGGTTCGCCTTCAGTTCCTGAATCTCGGCGCGCATCTGCGTGATCATCGCCATCAACTCGCGGTGCCGCACCACTTCGTGCGCTTCCTGTTCTGCGCCCATCTGTTGCTCCTTTTCGAGCACCGTCTCAAGCGCGCTGTCCTGCAGCGAGTCGACGATGACGGCGGTGAACAGGTTCAGGATCGCCCAGACCGTGAACAGGATGAACGGGATAAAGAACGCCCAGGCGAAGGGGTACTCATCCAGCAGGTCGCGCATGTGGCCGTTCCAGCCTTCCATGGTCAGCACTTCGAACATCGTCAGCGCCGAAGCGGTCAGCGTGGCGAAATTGTCCGTGTTCTGGGACCCGCTAAACAGGTAGGTCGCCATCACGGTCGAGACATAGAAGACCAGGCCGAGGATCGCGAGGATGGCACCCATGCCGGGCAAGGCGGTCAGCAAGGCTTCGGTGATGCGTTTCATCGTCGGGATCAGGTGCAGGAGCCGCAGGAGCCGCAGCACGCGCAGGGCGCGCAGAACGGTGAACGGCGAACCGCCGGGGATCAGCGATACGCCAATGATGATGAAGTCAAACCAATTCCAGCCAAGCTTGAAGAAATGCAAACGGTAGACATAGAGCTTCAGCAGGATCTCGGCGACGAAGATGGCGGTCACGGCCGAATCGAAGACATTCAGCACGGCGACGAGCCAGCCCGGCAGGTGCGCCGAATACGTCAGCACGCCCAGAACGACAGCATTCGCAATGATCAGCACCGTGATCGTGTCTCGGACGATGGCCCGCTCGATGAAGCGTTCTGACGCCGAATTGTGCGTTGTTTCGTCGAGTGTTGCCTGTGGCATTGTCCCGTTCCTTCGCGAATCCCCGGCGCAAGCTATCGGTCTGGCGGCCGGGATCAAGTGAAAGCGGGCATTTGCCACGCCGCCCGGCTCATTTGCCGGAAGGCCGTCCATCAATGCTGCGGTGCGGATCGGAATGGTCCCATTCGGCCAGCAACATCCGCAGCGCCGAGATGAAGGCGATTGGCTGGTCCAGCATCACGTGGTGGCGCGCGTGCGGGATCGACACGAACGGCACCTGGTGACCCAGCAGCCCGCGCATGTAGTCGCGCACCTCGTCCGGCATCAGCGCGCTCTCCTCGCCCCGGATGATCGCCACCCGGCACTTCGCCGCCTTGAGCAGTTCGCCGCCATCCCGGCCTGGCTCGAACCGAGTCCAGATCGTTGGATCGAACTTCCAGGTCCATCCGCCTTCCGCCCGCTTCAGGCTCCAGCGCGCTATATAGTCCATGGCATAATGGTTCTCGCACAATTGCGGCGGCGCCAGCCGGAACCTGGACAAGGCGGCGGCCAGATCGGCATAGACCTTGTGCGGACGCCCGGCGCGCGACGGGCCCTGATGCGGACGCTCCGGCGGGTTCACCGGACTGTCGACGATCACCATGCCCTCAAACCGGTGGCCGTGCTCGGCGCCCGTCACCAGCGTCACGAAACCGCCGAACGAGTGCGCGACGATCACCGGCTTACGGGGCCCGTCGAACAGGCCGGCATCCTCCGCCACCGCAACCTGCTCGGCCGAGAAGGTAGCCATGTCATACGTCCCCCGCCAGGCGCTCTCGCCCATGCCGGAGAAGGTCAGCGCGGCAACGTTATAGTGCTCGGCAAAATACGGCGCGATGAAATCCCACCAGTGCGCGTGCGCGCCGTTGCCATGCACGAACAAGAGGCCCGGCGCCCCGCGCTTGCCCCAGCGCTGGTAGGAAACTTCGGCGCCGAGGACTTCAACCCGGTGCGTTTCGTAAGGCGTCGCCACAGCTTCCGGGAACCAGTCCGGCGCGGGCGGCAGCGCGCCGCCGTATTCCGCCAGCGGGCCGCCCTCGGAAGGCATCTCCGGCGGCTGGTCGCGGACAATCGGATCAGTTTCCCGGCTCATGCGCCCTCCCGTCTGGCCCCATCTGGGCAAGCCAGTCTGCGCCTGACCCGGCGTCCCGATCAACCCCGTCCCCTGCGTCATCTTTCGGGCCGGGCCGGCACGCCAAAAAAAGGACCGGACGTTGCCGCCCGGTCCCCGCATTTCGATCCGTATCCGGATTACTTGTACTTCACCGCGCAGCCATAAGGCTTGGTCACCGGCGTCGCGACCGGCTGGCCGGCAGTCAGGTCGGCCAGCGCAGCGGTCACGTAATTGGTGGCCACCGCAATGTCGTCGACCTTGGCCGAGGCCTTGGAGTCGATGGCGCCGTCATAGACCAGCTTGCCGTCCGGCGTGACGATGTACATGTGCGGTGTCGTCTTGGCGCCGTAGAGCTTGCCGATCGTGCCCGCTTCGTCGAGCACCACATGCGCCGGCGCGGCGCCGCGCGACGCGGTCAGCTCATTGGCCCGCGCAGCATCAGCGTAGCCCTGCTCGCCCTCGGCCGAGGAAATCACCGAGATCCAGACGATGTCATCGGCGGCGGCGCCAGCCGGAACCTGGACAAGGCGGCGGCCAGATCGGCATAGACCTTGTGCGGACGCCCGGCGCGCGGCGGGGCC
>JBGTKE010000126.1:0-2202 GCA_041744775.1 Hyphomonas sp.
GCCGGGAAAGCCGTCACGAGGCGGCCAGACACCCGCACGGCGAGGGCCAGCGGGGAGGGCAGGCTCTTGTAGTTGCGCAGTACCTCGGCGGGCGGCATGTCGCGCGCCGCCTGGCCGGCATTGATGAAGGACGGGCTCGGCCCGGTGGTGATCAGCGGCGTGATGGTCACGCCGTCCGGCGGTGTTGCCGGAAGAAGGGCGCCCGGCGCGCCGAAATTCACGACCCGCGTCAGGTCCGCTGTCACCGGATCGTCACGGTTCATCGCGCTGGCCGGTACGCCGAGGAAGAGGGGATGGGCGAGTTCTTCAATCCCGCGCGCAGTCTCGACCGGCACGGGCAGCGCGAAGGCGGCGTCGGCCACCGCGTCGGGCGCCAGTTCCACGCCCCAGGAGCGTCCGAGACGGCCTAGGCCGGAGCGGGCCAGTTCGCTGCTGGTGCCGAACACGTCGCCGGTCACGGCTATCTTGGCCGCCGGGTCGACCAGGAACACCGCCCGCCCGCCGCGCAGGAGGTACTGGTCGATCAGCCATTCCTGACGGCTCGACAGCGGCGGCGGGTGGGCGACCAGAAGGACGTCCAGATCGCCCGGCAGACTGCTGAAATCTTCCGCCAGCGGATCGATCTCGAAACTGCGGGCGATGTCCTGCAGCAGCACATAGCCGCCCGCCGGGTCCGGCGTGTTCATGCCGGGAAGGGACGAGAGGATGCCGACATGCGGCGGATCGGGATGGTTCAGCCGGGCGATCATCCGGGTCAGGTCATATTCGAGGGTCAGCTCCTGCTCAGGCGCCAGGAAAGGCAGGATGCGGACATCGTCGATCGTGTTGCGCCCGATGATGCCGAAATAGAGCGGATCATTGCCGCCCGCCGGTACGGCCGGGATGCCGGCGGCAAGCGCTTCGTCCTCGGCTTCGGAGAAGGGCGCGGGGTCGATCTCGCGCACCCGGATCCGCCCGCCCGATTCGGCCTGGTAAGTGGCCAGCAATTCGCGCACCCGCGCGGCATGCGCCTGTACGGTCGGATAGTCCTGCCCGACACGGCGCGAATAGGCGAAGGTCAGGTCGATGGGTTCCGAGATTTCCGAGAGGGTCGTCCGGGTCGCGCGCGACAGGGTATAGAGCCCGCCTTCGGTGAAATCGATCCTCGCGCCCGCCAGCAGTTTCTGCGCGGCAATATTGCCGGCCAGCAGGATCACGCCGGCCAGCAGAGTCGAAAGTACGAGATAGCGCCGCGCGTTCATCGGATGCTCACCCCAGTCTCTGGCGCGAGGCCCAGAGGCAATTGAGGAAGGCGAAGGTCGCCGTGAAGCCGAGGAAATAGACGACCGCGCGAAGTTCAAGCACGCCGCGCTGCGCACCTTCAAACTGGGTGATGAAGGAGAAACGCGCGACGATGTCGGCAAAGCCCGTGCCGAACAGGCTCTGCACTGTCGACAGCACCAGCGGCCAGCCGGCCGCCGTGAACACGAAGGCGATCACGACGCTGAGTACGAAGGCGGTGACCTGGCTGCCGGTGAGGGCCGAGACGGCCGCGCCGATGGAGAGGTAGGCGCCAGCCATCAGCAGGCTGACGAAATAGGCGAGCGCAATGGCGGCGTTGTCGGGCGCGCCGAGGAAGTTCACGGAGACCCACATCGGCAGGGTCAGCAAGAGGCCCACGGCGGCCACCGTCCAGGCCGCCAGCAGCTTGCCGAGCACGAGACCCGGAATGCCGAGCGGCAGGGAGAGCAGCAATTCGTCCGTGCCGCTTGCCTTCTCGTCGGCCCAGAGCCGCATGGCGAGCGCCGGCAGGAAGATCATGTAAAGCCAGGGATGCCAGACGAAGAAGGGCTGCAGGTCGGCCACCCCGGTATCGAAAAAGCGCCCCGCCTCCCAGGTGAACACGCCGAGCGCCAGCAGGAACACGGCGAGGAAGACATAGGCCATGGGCGTCGCGAAATAGGCGCCGAGCTCGCGCCGGTAAGTCGCGGTGAAGCCGCTCATCTGGGTCTGGAGGAAGTCCATCACAGCGTTTCGTCCTCGACCTGGTCGGTGAGGCGCGAGAATGCGGATTCAAGTGATCCGTCCTCGGAGCGCCGGGCGAGACCGGCGGGCGTGTCGTCTGCAATCACGCGGCCCCGGTCGATCAGCACCGCGCGGTGGCACATGGCCGGCACTTCGGTCAGCGTGTGCGTCGAGATGATGATCGCCTTGGTCGGCGCC
>JBGTKE010000127.1:0-2176 GCA_041744775.1 Hyphomonas sp.
GTATAGAGACGGGCAACCTCATACTCGTCCTTATAGGCCATCAGCTTGAACGAATAAGTTGCAACCGCGCGGGTCAGGTTTTCGCCGAGGCCGGCTTTTTCTTCCGAAGCGCGGACAGTGGCGACGATGCCCCGGTAGCGCTCGGCATAGGCTTCGTTCTGATAGGCCGTCAGGCGCCCAGCACGGTCCTCGATCAGCGCGTCCAGCGCCGTCGGCTCGACATGACCGCGCGGATCGGACTGCGCGGCGAGGCGTTCCGGCGCGGCGGCGGCGATGCGGCCGATATTGAAGGCCGACATGTTGTCTTCGACCTTGGTGCCGTTGAGGCGGATCGCGCGGTAGAGCCCGCGCAGGGAGACCGGCACCTTGCCCATCTGCCAGGCATAACCTGCCATGATCATGTTTGTGTAGATCGCCTCGTGCAGGTAGCCGACGGCGAGCGCTTCGGCGTCAAACGCGCTGAACTCCGCCGCCTGCCGCTTAACCCGCGCCGAGAGCAGTTCGCTCTCGAAACGTTTTGACCGGTTGCGGATGAATTCCGAAGTCGGCGTGACGTCCGAGTTTGCAAACGCGGCTGTCCGGCTGGCATCCATCAGGTTCAGCGCGTCCCCGCCGGCGGCCACGACGAGGTCGCAGGCGATCACGCAGTCGGCGCTGGCAGGCGGTACGCGGCCCGTGGAGATCATCTCCGGCTCGCGCGCAAAGCGGATATGGCTGAGCACCGGGCCGCCCTTCTGCGCAAGGCCGGTCATGTCGAGTGAGGACGCCGCATGGCCGTCGACATGCGCGGCCATTGCGAGGACGGCGGCGACGGTCGTCACGCCGGTCCCGCCGACGCCGGTGAACAGGATGTTCCAGGGCTGGGCAAGGCTGGGCGTCTCGGGCAGGGGCAGGCCGTCGGCGTCGAATACCTGACGCGGCTGGTCTTCCCAGGCCGCTTCGCCGTCCTGAATGGTCACGAAGCTTGGGCAGAAGCCCTTGAGGCAGGAGAGGTCGGTATTGCAGGTCGACTGGTTGATCCGCCGCTTGCGGCCGAGTTCGGTTTCCACCGGCTCGACCGAAAGGCAGTTCGATTTCACGGAACAATCTCCGCAGCCTTCGCAGACTTCGGTATTGATGATCGTGCGTACACGGTCAGGCCGGATCGTTCCGCGTTTCGAGCGCCGGCGTTTCTCGGTCGCGCACATCTGGTCATAGATGATGACCGAGACGCCCGGCGTCTCGCGCAGTTTCATCTGCACGTCTTCGAGGTCGTCGCGGTGATGGATCGTCACGCGGCGCGGCAGGTCTTTCACGCCGGCATAGCGCGTCGGATCTTCCGTCACGATACGGATGGTCCGGACGCCCTCGGCTTCGACCTGCTGGGCGATCATCGCTGGCGTCTGGCCGCTCTCGACTTGCTGCCCGCCGGTCATGGCAACCGCGTCGTTGTAAAGGATCTTGTAGGTCATGTTCGCGCCGGAGGTCACGGCGGCGCGGATGGCGAGACTGCCGGAGTGCGAATAGGTGCCGTCGCCGAGATTGACGAAGACATGGTTCTCGTCGGTCGCCCAGTGCTGGCCGACCCAGCCGATGCCTTCGCCGCCCATCTGGCTGGTCATGTCGGTTTTCCGGTCCGGCATGAAGTTCGCCATGTAATGGCAGCCGATGCCGGCCAGGGCGCGGCTGCCTTCCGGCACCACGGTCGAGGTATTGTGCGGGCAGCCCGAGCAGAAGTGCGGCGAACGCACGGTCGGCGAGGCATTGGTGCGGGCCGCTTCCGAGGCGCGGCCGACGCGGTCGAAATAGGCCGACGCGCGCGAGGTGTCCCAGCCGCCCGGCAGTGATTGCATCAGGGCGTTCGCGATTTCCGGGATGGTCAGCGAGGCGATGTCAGACAGCAGCGGCGCGCCGTTCGCATCCCGCTTGCCTTCAATGATCGGGCGGCGTGTGTCCGGCAGGTCATACAGCGCGGCCTTGAGCTGCGCTTCGATCAGAGGGCGCTTGTGCTCGATGACGATGACGCGCTCGAGGCCGGAACAGAATTCGCGCACGCCTTGCGGCTCCAGCGGCCAGGGCATCGCCACCTTGTAGATCGTCAGGCCCAGCGCACCGGCCTCCTGCGGGCTGAGGCCGAGCGCATCCAGCGCTTCGAACACGTCGCGCGCGGCCTGTCCGGTCACGATCAGGCCAAGAC
>JBGTKE010000128.1:0-12022 GCA_041744775.1 Hyphomonas sp.
GGAACAAGTTCGACCGAGTTCGAGGATGTTGTGGACCCGTCGCTGATTGCGGCGCGTCTTGTGGCGAGCCTGGTGCAGCCGCTGTTCACCGGCGGGCGCCTGAAGGCGCAGCAGGAAGCCGCGATCGCGCAGGCGCAGTCCTCGGTCGCCAACTATGTCGGCGGCGTGCTGACGGCCTGGCGCGAAGTGGAAGACGCGCTGACCGCCGATGTGCTGCTCGCGCAGCAGGAAGCGGCTCAGGGGGTCGCGTTCGAAGAGGCACGCCATGCCGAGGAACTTGCCGAGCGCCAGTATATCAGCGGCACGATCACCATCTTCAACCTGATCGACGCCCAGACGCGCCGCCTGACCGCCGAAAGCCAGCTGGTCTCAGCGCGCGCAAGCCGTGCTATAAACCGTGTTTCCTATCACCTCGCGCTCGGAGGCGGTGTGCCCACCGCGGCCGCCCTACCCGCCCCCACCGAAGTCCAGACCCCGCTATAAGCGGCAGGAGCCATATCCCCATGGGACGCCTTATTGCCATCATCGCCCCGATCCTCATCATCCTCGTCCTGGGGATCGGCGGGTTCATCGCTGTCCAGGCCATGAAGCCTGAAGCCGAGAAGAGCGACGAACCCCGCGCCGGCCTCAACGTGTTTGCCGAGCCGGTGCGCGAGGTTGCGCTGACGCTGACGGTGGAAGCGCAGGGCGAAGTGCGGCCGAAGACCGAGATCGTCGTCGCGCCGCAGACGTCCGGGCGGATTGCCTTTGTCTCGCCGGACTTCATCGATGGCGGGTTCATCCGCCGCGGACAGGTGCTCGTGCGCGTCGATGCGCAGGACTATGAGCTGGGCGTTGTGCGCGCCCGCTCGACGGTAGCCTCGGCCCAGCAGCGGCTGGCCCGCGAGATTGCCGAATCCGAACTGGCCCAACAGGATCTTGAAGACCTTGGTATGACGGATGCCTCGCCGCTCGCCCGCCGCGAGCCGCAGCTCGCCGAAGCCCAGGCCTCGCTGGACGCCGCCAAGTCGCAGCTGAAGGACGCCGAGCTCGCCCTCGCCCGGACGGCCGTGATTGCACCGTTCGATGGCCGCGTGCGCGAGCGCAGTGTCGATATCGGCCAGGTGGTGGCCCCGGGCCAGTCGCTCGGACGGATTTTCGGCAATGATGCCGTGGAAGTCTCGCTGCCGCTGAAGGATGCCGAACTTGGCCGCCTCGGTCTGCCGATCGCCTTTGCCGACAGCCCGGAAACGCCGGGCCCGGAAGTGATCTTCACGGGGAATGTCGGCGGCGAGCCGCGCACCTGGCGCGGCCAGGTCGTGCGCACCGGCGCCGCCGTCAATTCGCAGACCCGCCAGATCAATGTGATCGCCGAACTGAAGGATCCGTTCGGCACGGGCGCCGACAATGGCGCGCCGATGGCGCCGGGATTGTTCGTGAACGCACAAATACAGGGACGCAGCCTCGAGAACGTGCTGGTTGCACCCCGTTCGGCGCTGCGCGGAGACGACAAGCTGTTTGTCGGCGATCCCAAATCCGGCAAACTTTCGATCCGCACCATCGACGTCGAATTCTCCGACCGCGGCGGCGTCTATTTCCATGAAGGCGCCGAAGTCGGCGAACTAGCGCTCACCAGCCCGGTCCAGGCGCCGTTCGACGGCATGAGCCTGACAGTCATGCAGCGCATGGAAGACGGCACGGTGAAGGTTCACAATCCGCCCAAGCCGGCCGCCGGCGCGGACACGGAAGTCGCCAAGGCCGAGACGGCCGCCGGTTCTGAAGGAGCCGCCCAATGAAGGGGATCGTTTCCTGGTTCGCGCGTAACTCGGTTGCCGCAAACCTGCTGATGTTCATCTTCCTGGCGGGCGGCGTGTTCGGCTACGCGTCGATGGAACGGGAAATGTTCCCGGTCGTGAAAGTCTCCGGCGCGTCGGTGGTGGTCGCCTGGACCGGCGCCTCGCCCCGCGACATCGAAGACCAGATCGTCACCCGGATCGAAGAGGCCGTGGCCGACATCAACGGACTCGACCGGATCACCTCGATCGCGAGTGAAGGCCGCGGTGTGGTCAACGTGCGCGGCCGCGACGATGTCGACATGGACACCTTCCTCGACGAGGTGAAGCTGCGCGTCGACCAGATCAATAACCTGCCGCAGGCGGCCTTCCAGCCGCAGGTGCGGCGCTGGGAGCAGCGCAACTGGTTCATGGGTCTTGCCGTTCACGGCGACGTGGATGCCCGCACCCTACGCCGGATCGGCGACAAGGTACGCGACGATATTGCCGCCCTTCCCGGCGGCGAACTCGCCGTGCTGCAAGGCACGCTCCCCGAACAGGTAAACATCGAGGTGTCGGAAGAGGCGCTTCGCCGGTTCGGGCTCAGCCTGTCGGATGTCGCGAACGCCGTGCGCCAGACCTCGCTCAACTCGTCCGGCGGCCGGATCGAATCGCCCGTCGGCAACGTTTCGCTGACCGCGCGCAACCTTGCCGACACCGCCGACCAGTTCGGCGACATCATCATCCGCCAGTCGAGCGACCAGGGCACGGTGCGGGTCTCGGATGTCGCGACCATCATCGACGGCTTTGTCAGTGACAAGCTGCGCGCCACCTTCAACGGGCGCACCACGACATTCGTGATGATCCCTGAACCGGACAAGATGGACATCACGCGGTATGCCGCAAGCTTTCGCGACTATATCGAGCGCGCCAACAACCCGGCCAACGGGATCCTTCCCGAAGGCGTGAAGATCGACAAGCTCTGGGACGATTCCGAGACCTTCCAGGCCCGGATGGATCTGATTTCCACTTCGGCCATGTCCGGCGCATTGCTCGTGATGATCGTGCTGCTGCTTTTCCTGCGACCGATCGTTGCCTTCTGGGTCACGGTCGGCATCTTCACGGCCTTTGCCGGAAGCATCCTGTTCTTCCCGATGGTGGGCGTGTCCTGGAACATCTTGTCGACCTTCGCCGTGCTGCTGGTGATCGGCGTGATCGTCGACGATGCCATCGTGGTCGGCGAGAACATTCACAAGGAAGTCGAGAGCGGCCGGCGTGAGGGCATCGATGCGGCAGTCATCGGTACGCAACTGGTGATGAAGCCGATCATCTTCGGCGTGCTGACGACCATCATCGCCTTCCTGCCCTGGGCTTTCGTCACCGGCCCGACGCGGATGTTCACGCAGCAGATCAGCTTCGTCGTCGTGATCGCGCTGGCGATCTCGATCGCCGAATGCATGCTGATCCTGCCGGCCCACCTTTCGCACATGAAGAAACAGAAGTTCCAAGGCCCGACGGGCGGCTTCATGAAGGCCCAGCGCCGGATTGCCGACAGCCTGCTTTGGTTTGCGAACCACATCTACCGGCCTGTCCTCGAAGTGGCGATCAAGTTTCGCTATGCGACGCTGGCCTTCTTCTTCTCGGTCCTCGCGGTCGCCATTTCGCTGCAATCGAGCGGCGTCGTGCCGTTCAAGTTCATGCCGGAGATCGAGGCTGACCTCATCCAGGTGAGCATCACGATGCCGGATGGCACGCCGTTCGAGCGCGTGGTCGAGGTTCGCGACCAGCTGCAAGCCGGCGTCGCGGCAGCGACCAAGACAACGGATCTGCAGCATCCTGAAATCAAGGGCGGCCTGATCCGCGACGCCTCGATTGTCGCGGGCGGGACCTCGGTCCAGGCCTGGATCAGCCTGGTGCCGCCGGAGGCACGGCCGGAAGACGTGCGCTCGAAGGACCTTGCCGACGAGCTTCGCAAGGCTACGGGCGAAATCCAGGACGCCGAGGAGATCAATTTCGAGTTCACTTTCAACCGGCCGGACACCGGCTTGACCTTTGCCCTCAGCCATCCCGACCTCGACCGGCTGCGCGCGTCGGCCGACTATGTCAAAGCTCATCTGGCGAGCTATACCGAGGTCTATGACATCACCGACAACCTCTCGTCGGCGGCGGAAGAGATCCAGATCACGATGAAGCCCGGCGCCGAGACGCTGGGGATCACGCTGGCCGATGTGTCGAACCAGTTGCGCCAGGCCTATTTCGGCGAACTGGCGCAGCGCCTGCCACGCGATGGCCAGGACGTGGAAGTTCGCGTCCGCCTGCCGCAGGAGGCCCGCGACGATCTCGACAGCCTCAGTTCAATCCGTATCCGGACGATCGACGGCCGCGAGATTCCGGTCACTCAGGTGGCAAACTTCGAGTTCGCGCCGGGGATCAACCGGATCGTGCGCCGCAACCGGGTCCGCTCGGTATCCGTCTCGGCCGAAGTGCTCGGCGAAGGCGGCCGGAAGCGGATCATGGAAGCGATGGACAAGGACTTCTGGAACAAGTTCAAGCAGGAGTTCCCGGACGTCACGCGCGGCGAGGCGGGCGGCTTCGAGCAGGAGCAGGAATTCTTCGCTGAAATCCTGAAGCTGATCCTGATCGCGATCGGGGCGATGTACATCCTCCTGGCCATCGGGTTCAGATCCTATGTCCAGCCGATCCTGCTGATGATGGCCCTGCCCTTTGCCTATTGCGGTGCCCTGATCGGCCTGGCCGTCACCGGCACGCCGATGGCGATGTTTGCCTTCTTCGGGATCGCCGCAGCGGCGGGCGTGGTGATCAACGACAACCTCGTGCTGGTGGACTATGTCAACAAGCGCCGCGAGGAAGGTGCCGGGGCCGTGCAGGCACTCGTCGATGGCGGCGTGTCGCGCTTCCGGCCGATCCTTCTGACCTCGCTGACGACGTTCGTCGGCCTGGCACCGATCCTGTTCGAGAAATCCGTGCAGGCGCAGTTCCTCCAGCCGATGGTCGTTTCGCTGGCCTATGCGGTGGGCTTCGCCCTGTTCGTCTCGCTGCTGATGGTTCCGGCGATGTATGCGATCGGCGCCGAGATCGGCCGCATCTTTGCCTGGACCTGGGGCGGAAAGCCTTACCGCAGTATCGGCGAAGGCTATTCCGGCCACGCGACCGTCGATGAAGAAGAACTGATCGGAACAAGCGCGGGCGGCGGATATGGCCGCCCGGCGCCCGCCGAGTAAGTAGAGTAGACGCACTACAGTTTTCACAAGCCCCGCCAACGAAGGCCGGGTCCTGCAGGGAGTACTTCCATGAAAAAACTATTGCTTGGCGCCGCTTCGCTCGCGCTCATCACGGCTTGCGCACACCACCGCGACGTGGCGCCCGACGCCGCCGAGGCGGCAACGCCCGCCCCGGCAAAGCCTGTTCAGGAACTGAACCTTTCTGCGCCGGATGTCTGGGGTGACTGGGGGATCAATCTGGACACGAAGGATACGTCCGTGAAGCCCGGCGATGACTTCAACGCCTATGTCAACGGCGCGTGGATCTCGACCTTTGAAATTCCGGCCGACCGGTCGCGCTATGGCTCGTTCGACCTGCTTCGCGAGAAATCCGAGCAGCGCGTGCGCTTCATCATCGATGACCTCGCCGCGGCCTCGCCGGCCATCGACACGCCGGAAGGCAAGATCGGTGCGATATACAATGCCTACATGAACACCGACGTGATCAATGCGGCGGGCCTCGATCCCGTGGCTCCCTATTTCGCCAGGATCGACGCGATTGCCAGCCTCGAGGACATTGCCCGGCTCACGGCGACCGTCGGCTATGCTTCGCCGGTCAACGGCTTCGTGTTCGTCGACGACAAGGACCCGGAAACCTACATCTTCCAGATGTCGCTTGGCGGCCTCGGCATGCCGGACCGCGACTATTACCTGAAGGATGATGAGAAATCGGTCGAGCTGCGCGCCAAGTATGTCGATCTGCTGACCTTCGTGCTCGGCAAGGCCGGATATGCTGATCCGGCCGCGACTGCAGCCGAGGTGATGGCCTTCGAGACCGAGATCGCGAAGCTCGACTGGGACCGCACCGTCTCGCGCAATCCGGAAGTGACCTACAACAAGCTGACCCGCGAAGAGTTCGTCGCGCTGCCCGGCGGCTTCCCGATCCAGCTGGCGCTCGACACGCTCGGCGTCGGCACGCAGACACATTTCCTCGTCACCGAAATTCCGCCGACGGCGGAAGAACTCGCCTCGGCAGGCCTGACGGCAGAGGACGCGGCAAAGCTCGGTGACGGCTTCAACGGCATCTTCGGCCTCAGCTCGGCGACGCCGCTGGATACGTGGAAGGCCTATTTCAAGGCGCACTTCCTGATCGACCATGCCGATGTGCTTCCCGAAGACATCGACAACGCCCAGTTCGCCTTCTACGGCACGGCGCTGCGTGGTCAGCCGGAACAGCGCGAACGCTGGAAGCGCGCCGTCACGACGACGGAGAACGTCGTCGGCGAAGCGATCGGCATGGTGTTCGTCGAGCGCTATTTCCCGCCTGAGAACAAGGTGGAAATGGACAAGCTGGTCACCAACCTGCGCAAGGCCATGGATGCGAATATCGCCGATCTCACCTGGATGAGCGATGACACGAAAGTCAGAGCCGCCGAGAAACTGAACACCTTCAATCCGAAGATCGGCTATCCGGAAAAATTCGAGACGTACGAGACCCTCGTGGTCGGCTCAAGCGCGCTAGACAATGCGATGGCGGCCGCCAAATGGACGTTTGACGACAACATGTCCTGGCTGGGCACCACCGTCGACAAGACGAAGTGGTTCATGACCCCGCAGACAGTGAACGCCTATTACAATCCGAGCTTCAACGAGATCGTGTTCCCGGCGGCGATCCTGCAGCCGCCTTTCTTCAACCTGACTGCTGACCCGGCTGTTAACTACGGCGCCATTGGCGGGGTGATCGGCCATGAGCTGGGTCACGGTTTCGATGACCAGGGCGCGAAGTTCGACGCACTCGGTGCGCTCAACAACTGGTGGACCGATACCGACCAGGCCGCGTTCCGCATGCTGACCGACGCTCTTGTCACGCAGTATGATACCTATTGCCCTCTTGATGACGGCAAGACGTGTGTCAACGGCCGGTTGGGCCTCGGCGAGAATATCGGCGATGTCGGCGGCCTCTCGATGGCCTACCGGGCCTACCAGATGAGCCTCGATACGGACGGCGACGGCACGGTCAGCGAGGCCGAACAGGCACCGTTGATCGACGGCCTGAGCGGCGACCAGCGCTTCTTCCTCGGCTGGGCACAGGTCTGGCGCGCAAAGTACCGCGAAGAAGCCCTGCGCCAACAGCTGCAGACCGGTCCGCACTCGCCGCCGGAATACCGCATCAATGGCGTCGTCCGGAACTTCGACGAATGGTACGAAGCGTTCGATGTGGGACCCGAAGACGCCCTGTACCTGCCCCCGGAAGAGCGCATCCGGATCTGGTAAAGGTTAAATTCCATTAAGGGTCGTGGCCACCGGCGAGTATGAGCCCCCGGTGGCCACAACATACTCTTAACTGGCGCGGAGTATGCATCTTCTCAGGCGAATTGTTCCATTCTGCTGCCGGAAGCCCTGCTGATTATGTCTCTGCCGCCCCGCCTCTTCGGATCAAGAAAGCCTGCGCTGGTGAATTCCGCGCGGGTGGTCCAGGTTGCAGCCGCAGTCCCTGACAGAGCCCGCCCCGTACGCGTGCACGTCTACCGCGAGGGCTACGTCATGTATGAATCCGGCTATCGCCGCAAAGGCGTGGTGATGGACTTCACCGAAACCGGCCTACGCATCCGTTTCCCGACCAATGAACGCCTCCCGGCCGTCGTAACCGTCAATGCCCGCTCGGTTGGGATCGAAGGTGAAGCAGACGTGGTCTGGCAGATGAATTCCGAAGCGGGCCTTCGGCTGCGCGGTTAACGTCCCGGTTCGCGTCCCACGCGATCCTGCTTGCCAAAATTCGTCAGTGGCGCACTCTGACCCTGCGTAATTCGCAGAGAAGGAAACGCTGTATGTCCATCATGAAATCAGAAGAGCTCTTGGCCGAGTCCTCGAAGTCGTTTGAGGATGCCATTCAGGTCGCCATCAGCCGGTTCTCGAAAACCGTGCGCGGGCTGGCCTCTTGCCACGTCAACGCGATGTCCACGACGATCAAGGACGGCAAGATCGACATGTACCGCGTCAACATGCAGATGACCTTCGAGGTCGATGCGGCGCCTGAGAAATCCGGCAACGGCAAGAAGAAGAAATAGGCCGGGACACCGAACTCGCCTTGATGTCGGCGCCTGAGGGATGACGGCGCAGCGATCCTTCCTATATCCACATGGGTAACCATCGTGGAGCCTTTCATGCGCCGTCCCCTTCCCGTCCTCGCCCTCGCCGCTCTGGTCGCCGCTTGCGGCGCGCCCGCCAGCAGCGAGCCGGCTGCGACGGCTTCCATCCAGGAGTCCCCCGCCATGTCCGCCGTCCAGTTCACCGCGATCGATGGCAAGCCGCTCGATCTCTCCACCCTTGGTGCGAAGGCCATCCTGGTGGTGAACACGGCGTCGAAGTGCGGGTTCACGCCTCAGTACAAGGGCCTGCAGGCGCTCTACGAGGACAAGAAGGACGACGGCCTGGTGATCGTGGGCGTTCCCTCCAACGATTTCGGATCGCAGGAGCCGGGCACCGAAGAGGAGGTGAAAGCCTTCTGCGAGATCAACTATGGCGTGACCTTCCCGCTGACGAAGAAGTATGCGGTCAAGGGTGCAGGCCAGCACCCGTTCTACGCGGCGGCGGTTGACGCGCTCGGCAAGGCTGCCGAGCCCGGCTGGAACTTCCACAAGATCCTGGTCACGGGCGACGGCACACCGATCAAGGCCTACAATTCCAAGGTGAAGCCGGACGACAAGGCGCTGGTCGCCGACATCGAGGCGGCCCTCAAAAGCTGAGCCCGGCCCGGACTTGACGAACCGGCGCTGGCGGCGCCTAAGTCTCTTTATTGCACCCGCTAAGAAACTACAGGAAGGAATGCCCAATGTCCGAGAAAGACCCCGTCGTAATCGTTGGTATGGCCCGCACCCCGATGGGCGGCCTTCTGGGCGACCTGGCGAGCTTTTCCGCCAATGAGCTGGGCGCGCTCGCGGTCAAGGCCGCTGTGGCCGAAGCGAAGCTGAAACCCGGCGAAGCCAACGAGATCATCATGGGCAACTGCCTCCCCGCCGGCCAGGGCCAGGCCCCTGCCCGCCAGGCCGGCATCAAGTCCGGCGAGGACAAGGGCCTTGAGTCGACCACGATCAACAAGATGTGCGGCTCCGGCATGCAGGCGGCCGTGATGGGCCGCAATGCGATCCTCGCGGGCGATGCGAACATCGTGATCGTCGGCGGCATGGAATCGATGACCAACGCCCCGCACCTGATGAATATCCGCAAGGGCCACAAGTACGGCACGATGGGCGCCGAGGACCATATGGCGCTCGACGGTCTGACGGATGCCTACGCGAAAGGCCCGATGGGCGTGTTCGCCGACAAGATCGCCGGCGAGTACCAGTTCACCCGCGAGCAGCAGGATGCCTACGCGCTGGAAACCCTGACGCGCGCGCAGAACGCCACCAAGAACGGCAAGTTCAAGCGCGAGATCACGCCGGTCACCGTGAAGGGCAAGAAGGGCGACACCGTCATCGATACCGACGAGCTGCCGCGTACCGCGATGCCGGACAAGATCCCGACGCTGAAGCCCGCCTTCTCGAAGGACGGCACCGTCACCGCCGCCAACGCCTCGGCGATTTCGGACGGCGCGGCGGCCATGGTGCTGATGCGCGAATCCGAAGCCAAGAAGCGCGGCCTGAAACCGCTGGCCCGTATCGTCGCCTCGTCCAGCCACGCCCAGGAGCCGGAATACTTCACCACGGCGCCTGTGCCCGCGATGAAGAAGGCGCTCGCGAAAGCCGGATGGAAGGTCGAGGATGTCGACCTCTGGGAGGTCAATGAAGCCTTCGCGGTCGTGCCGATGATCGCCATGAAGGAGCTGGGCATCAGCCATGACAAGCTGAACGTCAACGGCGGCGCCTGCGCGATGGGCCACCCGATCGGTGCTTCGGGCGCGCGCGTGCTGATCACGCTGATTGCGGCGATGGAAGATCGCGGCGTCAAGAAGGGCATGGCCTCGCTCTGCATCGGCGGCGGCGAAGGCATCGCCATGGCGATCGAGCGCGTCTGATCCTGCATCGCCCGATGGGCTGAATTCCGGCCCGGACGATGCGAAACCCGCATTGTCCGGGCCTTTTCTTTGGGGGTATCGATCATGCCGCTCCAGAACCGTGTTGACCCTTTCGGTACATTGCACGCCGTGCCGGACCGCGGCCTGTTCATGGGCAACCGGGGCGGCTGTTTCCACCGCGCTGACCAGACGCTGAAAGACCGGCGCTGGACGTCCCGGCGGTGGATCATCTGTGTGCTGATCTTCAAGGATCGGAGGCGCGCCTTGATGCAGCCGGGGCTGTATACCGAGATCTTTTTCCTCGACGAGGCGACCGCTCTGGCGGGAGGTCACCGGCCGTGCTTTGAATGCCGGCGCGCCGAGGCGGGCGCCTTCAAGGGGGGACTCGTCGGCCTCTGCCACCTGAGCGCCGGCGACAGCATCGACAAGCTGGACGCCCTCGCTGCGGGGGAGATTCAGGACATGCTCGCCGGGACCCGGCCGCGTGAAGACGTTGCGCCGGCCGATCTTCCGGATGGCGCGATGTATGCGGTAGGCGGCGCTGCGTTCCTGAAGCACAGCGGCGCCGCGCGGGCCTGGTCGTTCCAGGGCTATGGCGCGCGTCAGCCGCTCCACACGTCCGGCAAGCGCTTGACACCGTCTATCAGCTGCGAAGCCCTGCGCTCCGGGTACAGGCCGCTCCTCCATTCCTCGGTGACCGCATGAACCCTCCGCCTACGGTCGATGAAATCGTCGCGCATTTCCGCGAACAGGCCGTGTTCTGCGCCGGGCTCGGATCTCCGTTCATGGGGCAGCTCTGCGAGGCGATGGCGGATGACATCGAAGCCGGCGGCCCGGCGGCGGCGCTGGTGTCCGGCTGGCCCCACAATCCGAGACGGGATGCCTTGTCGCTGCGGATTGCCGGTTACCTGCACCACAGCGTGCTGACCGGCGCGGCAAGGGAACTGGCCGCCGCCTACCCGGCGCAGGACAAGGCGTGGACGATGGCCAGGATATGGCCGTTGGCGCGGGACTGGCTCGCGGCCACGGATGCGGACGCGCGAGCGTTCCTGCAATCTCCTCCGCAGACGAACGAAGTGCGCCGCTCGATCGCACTGCTCCCGGGCTTCCTGCAGCTCGCGGCAAGGTTTCCGGGGCCGATGCACCTGCTGGAACTTGGCGCCAGCGCCGGGTTGAACCAGAACTGGGACCGGTTCGGCTACCGTACGCAGAGCTGGTCGCTGCCGGGGGTGAGCGAGGTTGTGATTGACACCGACTGGAATGGCCCGCCGCCGGAGCATCTGGGGGTACGCCCGGATATTGCCTCACGCGCCGCCTGCGACCAGAATCCGATTGATGTGTCCGATCCCGAAACCGCGTTGCGTCTCAAGTCGTATGTCTGGCCCGACCAGCCGGAACGCCTCGCGCGGATCGACGCCGCGATTGCGCTCGCCATCGAGACGGGCGTGAAGGTGGACAAGGCGGATGCCGCCGATTGGCTGACGGCGAAACTGGCCGCGCGGCCGGCCGCTGGCCTGACGGTCATTTATCACTCGGTATTCCTGCAATATCCGCCGGTGGAGGTTCGCCGCGCGCTGCGCACGATGACGGAAGCCGCCGGCGCCGAAGCAACGCCGGAGCGGCCGGTCGCCTGGCTCTGTTTCGAGCCGGGCGCCTTCTTCCAGGGCCCTGACCAGACCGGCACCGGTCCGAATGATTTCATCACCTACCTCAAGGTCTGGCCCGGCGGCGGCGAAGAACGCCTCCTGCGCTCGGACGGCCACGTCACACAGGTCTTTGCAACCTGATCCGCTTTCACGCGTTAAATTCCTGGTCCCTTCCTGCGCGAATTCGGGTTAGGATGCGGGAAGGGCAATGGGACGGGGCAAATGACAGACTATTACGAGCTGCCACCACCGGAGAAGGAGCGCAGCTATGCGTGGCTCTATCTTCTCCTTCTGCTGCTGTTCCTCCTGGGTATCTGGGCGACCTGGTGGTCGCTGCGCCTGAAGCCCGGCGAAATCGGCGAAGAGCCGGTCGTGACGGCCGCGGCGCTG
>JBGTKE010000129.1:0-3772 GCA_041744775.1 Hyphomonas sp.
ACGGACCACGCCCGTGAACGCGGTGCCCCTCGGTCACGTTCCCGCTCGCAATCCCGCCCACTTCTAACGGTACGACCGCGCCATCCAGCACACAGACAATGCCCTGCAAGGGCCGCACCCAGCGCAGGTCCCCGTCCGCCGTCCGCATCGATTTGGGCCAGTTGAACCCGCGCACGATGGCCGGCACGGCCTCGGCAATCACGTCCACGGCGTCCCGCCCCGGCACCGAGATGTAAGCGACATAAGAGTCGCCCTTCTTCGGGTCGGACACGATGCTCGCCTGATCAATCGAGTTCAGCCCCGCGCCGCGCAGGAAGCCCGCAATCGCCTGCTCCGGCGCGCCGACTTTCGGGCCCTTCTTCTCCTCGCGCACATCCGCCGAGCGCGGGTCCAGCCCCTCGACCACCGCCGTCAACCGGCGCGGCCCAGACACAGCAAACGCATTCGTCCAGCCGAGGCCGGCCTCCTTCAGCCGCGCGGTCAGCGCGGCGAGCAGGTCCGCCTCCGCCTTCGCCTGCATGCGCGCAGGAATTTCCTCGGAAAAGAGTTCAAGCAGGAGGTCAGCCATGGGCCCGGTCAATCAGCGGTAAGTGAGGCCGCCACGGCTTACAGCCGCCCGCGCCGGGGTCAAGCGGCAGGGAGTTCAGAGCGAATTGTGCGTCCCGTCACACAGCGGGCTCTTGCCGGTGCGTTTGCAGGCACAGAAGAACACCTTGCCGGATTTCGCGCATTCCCAGCCCACCGGCGTGAACGCGCTGCCCTTGTGGCTGCCATCGCAGAAGGGCTGATTCTTCGACTGGCCGCACGCGCACCACCAGTACATCCTGCCTTCCTCGACCTCGACCGGGATCGGCTGCCTGCCGGCAATGTGTGGCTCCTCGCTCATCGCGGTATCCTCCCTCTTCGTTCCCCGCAAACTGCGCGCACCGGCCCGTTTCGGCAAGTCCGGCCGAATTGACGCAGAAACCGGCCCGTGAGACGTCTTGTGCGGGGAGGACGTGACATGGCCGAAAACGCGCCGGCGCAGTTTGCCGCCTGGCACCGCTGGGACCGCAATTTCTTCCTCGCCTTCGTGGCGGCCTGCTGGCTCGGCGCAGTGATGGGCTTTGCCCCGGCGGTAACCGCGCGCTTTACCGGCCAGGCGGATTACGAGGCCTCGATCGTCCTGCAGGTGCATGCCTTTGCCTATCCGGCCTGGCTCGTGCTGCTGACGCTTCAGGTGGGACTGATCCGGGCCAAGCGGACACCCTGGCACCGGCGGCTCGGCCTCAGTGCTCTGGTGCTGATCCCGGTCATGGCGGTCACCGGCATCTGGTCGGAAATCCTTAGCCAGCGCTTTTACGGCCCGGGCAGTCCGCTGGCACAGAGCTTCTTCATCATCCCGCTCTTCTACACTGCCGCCTTCGTCCTCCTCGCCGGGGCGGCGCTGGCGATGCGCGGCACTCCGGCGGCGCACAAGCGCCTGATCCTGCTGGCCACGGCCACCATCGTCGGCGCCGCCTACACGCGCTGGTGGGGGCGAGCGATCATGGAAGTAACGGGCGACGGCTTCTTCGGCATGATCGCCAACACGTTCACGCCTTTCTGGCTGTTTGCGGGCCTGGCGGTCCTCTATGACTGGATCACGCGGCGGCAGGTCCACATTGTGTACATCATCGCCCTGCCCATCCTGATCGCCGCCCACCTTGGCGTTTCGGTGATCTATCATGCCGACTGGTGGCGGCCGGTTTCGCGCAGCCTGACCGGGATCTGACGAGTCAGACGCCGCACGCGCCGGTGATGGCGGTCTGCGGCCCTTCCTCGGGCATGGTCACCTCGATCGTGCCCTCAAAATCGCGCGATTCCAGACCCTTGGCCGTTTCGGTGACCTGCAAGGCCACCTGAATACCCCGGTCCGCATTTTCGTAGACCCAGACCTGAGGCGACGAATTCGTAATTTTCGAAACCTGCGTCAGCGCGACATCCTGGCCTGCAAGCCCGACATGCGCGGGCGCGGGCACACCTGCAATCTCGGTGACGAAGACCCGCTCGCTGCGCCGGCCATCATCGCCGATCATGAAGAAGCTGCAGTAGATTTCATTCGTCGCGGGCGTGAACGCGGTCAGCGCCCAGGGATCTCCGTTCGCCGGACTTGCGGTCACGCCGGCCGAGGCATAGGCGCCGTCCGCCACCGGCGGCACCATCGGCAGGGGCTCGGGCTCGGGTGTCGCGGGCACTGGCCCGCACGCAGCAAGCCCGGCCGCAAGAGCCAGGGCGATCAGGGAATGACTGGTGTGCATGGCAACCCTCCTTAGCGGATTAACGCAGCCGAATGCATTCGGTTGCCGCCGTGGCCGAAGAGGTAGGAATAAAGCGCCCTGATCAGTCCGGCGGAGGCGCGGCGCGTCTTCGCCATTCCGGCAGGTGGACGAAGGTGAGCACCAGCAGGCAGACGATCAGCAGCACGCTAAACTCCATGCCATTGCGCCCGAGGCCGACGACGAACCAGCCATTTGGCAGGTGCACCATCACCATCCCGAGCGCGAGGATGCCCACATGCCCCAGGCAAAGCAGGCTGACGAAGCGGCGCAGGATGATCAGCGTGGGCGCGACAATCTCATACCCCGTCACCGCCCAGGCCCAGGCAATCCCCACCGGAAACCCCTGCGTCTCGAGCCAGCCGCCAAATGGCGTCACACCATTCGCAGCAATCCGCGCTGCGCCATGGATGAAGATCAGCAGCGCCACCGCGATGCGCAGCACGCTGAGCGCGCGGGCCATGCGGATTTGTGTTGGTGCGGTCATACCAATGCTCCCTTCGAGACACCTATAGCCCCCTTCTCCCTTGGGAGAAGGGGTTGGGGATAAGGGGGCGCAACCTCTCACCGAACCACAACAACTGAGGCGTAGCTCCTCACCCCTGTCCTTCTCCCCCGTTCCGGGGCGAGGGGTTCCGAGGTCAGCCTGGAAGCCTCACCCCGCCGCTTCCTGCTCCGCCCACTGCGCCGCCGCGCCGCGCGCGAGGTCGCGCACCCGCGCAATATATGCCTGCCGCTCGGTCGGCGAGATCGCACCGCGCGCGTCGATCAGGTTGAACGTATGCGAGGCCTTCAGCGCATAGTCATACGCCGGCAAGGGCTTGCCCGCCGCGCGCAGGGCGTTCGACTGGCTCTCGCAATCGGCGAACCAGCGCTTCAGCATCTCGACATCCGAATGCTCGAAATTGAACGCACTCTGCTGGCGCTCGTTCTCGAGAAAAACATCGCCGTAAGTCAGCGGAACGTCCGAGGACGGATCATTGAACGGAAGGTCATAGACATTGTCGACCCCGAACACATACATCGCCAGCCGCTCGAGCCCGTAAGTCAGCTCGCCCGACACCGGCGCCACGTCGAGCCCGCCGACCTGCTGGAAGTACGTGTACTGAGAAACCTCCATCCCGTCACACCAGACTTCCCAGCCGAGCCCCCAGGCGCCGACGGTCGGGTTTTCCCAGTCGTCTTCGACGAAGCGGATGTCGTGCACGCCGGGATCGATGCCGATCCGGTAGAGGCTCTCAAGATACAGGTCCTGCAGGTTCGCCGGGTTCGGCTTCAGGATCACCTGGAATTGGTAATAGTGGCCCAGCCGGTTGGGGTTCTCGCCATAGCGGCCATCCTTCGGGCGGCGCGAAGGCTGCACATACGCCGCGCGCCAGTTCTTCGGTCCGAGCGCGCGCAGCACCGTCGCCGGGTGCAGCGTGCCGGCGCCGACTTCCATGTCATACGGCTGCAGGATGGCGCAGCCCTGCGCG
>JBGTKE010000130.1:0-2622 GCA_041744775.1 Hyphomonas sp.
GTCCTCGTGCAGCGCCTTGCGGCCGGCGAGCGCGAGGGGGATGCCCGAGGCGGCGAGCCAGCCGAGGCCCGCGCAGGCCTCATTGAAGGCGCCCTGCCCGCGCTCGGCGTCATGCGTGGCGGCGTCGTGGGAGTCGAGCGAAACGCGGAGGGTCAATTTGCCGGGATAGCGGGCGGCGAGATCCGAGAGGCCCGCCTGGACGCGCGGTCGCATCATCGGGCGCATGGCGTTTGTCAGCACAAGGAGGGTGTGGCCGCGCGACAACGCCGCGTCCATGATGGCGATGATCTCCGGCGCCAGGAAGGGCTCGCCGCCGGTGATGCCGATTTCGGCGGGCTGGGTGAGCTCATCGAGATAGGGCTCGATGTCCGCGCGCGTCAGATAGACGAGCCGGTCATTGGTTGGGCTGCTGTCGATATAGCAGTTGGCGCAGGTGATGTTGCAGAGCGTGCCGGTGTTGAACCAGAGCGTCTTCAGGCCGGACCAGGCGACGCTGGCGCGGATCTCGCCCTTCGCGGTGATGCCGGGGTCGGAGAATTTTGCAAGCGGGATCAACGTGTCGGGCATGACACAATGCCTAGTTCCAGCCGGGACCGCCGCCAAGGGCTGACGCTGCGGCTCCTGAGAAAGTGATCGGCAGGGCGCCTATTTGTCCAGGCACCAGCGCAGGATGGCCTTCTGGGCGTGGAGGCGGTTTTCCGCTTCGTCCCAGACGAGGCTGGCGGGGCCGTCGATCACTTCGGCGTCGACTTCCTCGCCCCGGTGGGCCGGCAGGCAGTGCAGGAATCTGGCACCGCCATTGGCGAGTTCCATCAGCTCGTCGGTGACGGCGAAGGGTTCGAGGATTTCGAGGCGGCGTTCGGCGTCGAGGTCGCCCATCGAGACGAAGGTGTCGGCGATCACGACATCGGCGCCGGCGACGGCGTCCTCGGCGGTGTCGAACAGTTCGATCCGGCCCTGCAGTTCGGTGGCGATCTCGAGGTCGTCCTCGTCCGGCGCGTAGCGCGGCGGCGTGCCGATGGCGAGGGTGAAGCCGAACTTGGCGGCGGCGTGGATGAAGCTTGCGCAGACATTGTTGCCATCCCCGACCCAGGCGAGGCGGGCGCCTTTCAGAGTCAGTCCGTGTTCTTCCAGCGTCATCAGGTCGGCCATGATCTGGCACGGGTGCGAGCGGTCCGAGAGACCGTTGATGACCGGCACGCCGGAGGCTTCGGCGAAGGTTTCGATATCGGTATGCAGGTTGGCGCGGATCATCACCGCGTCGACATAGCGCGAGAGGACGCGGGCGGTGTCCTCGATGGTTTCGCCCCGGCCGAGCTGCATGTCCACGGACGAGGTGGTGATCGACGAGCCGCCGAGCTGGCGCATCGCCATGTCGAAGGAGAAGCGGGTGCGGGTCGAGGCTTTTTCGAAGATCATTGCGAGCGTGTGGCCCTCGAGCGGGGCGCCGGGATCGATGCGACCCTTCGGCCAGCCGGCACGGGCGCGCTTCATGCGGTGGGCCTCGTCGAGGATCGCGCGCAGGTCCGCCTGCTCCAGCGGCCAGATATCGAGAAAGTGGCGGATCGTCATGGGCGCGGCCCCGGCAAAAATAAGCGCGCCGCTTAGCGTGTTATTGGAGCGATGTCATTCGCCAAATACGAAAAGCCCCGCCGCGGCCCCTGCGCGAGCAGTGAGCCGGGACGGGGTCTTCAGATCAAGACATCAGGCGCGTTTGAACACGCGGATGATGACCAGCAGCACCACAGCGCCGATGGTGGCAAAAACGATCGAGCCGAGGATTCCGCCTCCGAAATCGACGCCGAGCGCCGGGAAGAGCAGGCCGGCTACAAAGGCGCCGACGATACCGACCACGATGTTGCCGACAAGGCCAAAGCCGAAGCCCTTGACGAGCACGCCGGCCAGCCAGCCAGCGATTGCGCCGACGAGAAGGAAGATAAGCAGGCTTTCAATTGTCATTGTTCAGTACTCCCAGTTCCGGGACCAGTCCCTGAGCATGAACGCCCAAGGGGAAAAAAGGATGCATCCTGGTGGCAAAAAGGTCAAAATCCGTAGGCGCGCTCGACTTTCACGATGCGGATGGAATAGCTGGAATACCAGACCTCACGGCCCATCCGCTGGGCTTCGAGGTGTTCGGCGTTCTGTTTCCAGGCGCGCAGGTTTGCCTCGGTATCCCAGTAGCAGATGGTGATTTCGGCGTTACCCTCGCCTTGCGCGGTCTCGTAGCCGAGGAAGCCCGGCTGCTGGTGGGCAAGTTCGACCATCCGGCCGCCCATTTTCTCGTAACGGGCGCCGTCCTTGCCGCTGAACATGGCGGTGAAGATGACGGCCCAATAGGGCGGCGGCGGCGTGGTGGCAATCATCGCGGAAATCTCCCCTCCGGATCCCCTCGCATTGTGCCACGGAAGGGCCCGTTCTATCCAGCCCCCCGCTAGCCGCCCCGGCCGAACTATCCTAAGGGAGGCCATCCTTTTCACCCCTCCCGGGAGTTATGCCAGACATGGACAATGTGCTCATCATCGGCGCCGGTGCGGCCGGCTCGGTTGTCGCCAAGAAATGCGCGATGGACCGCGACACTTTCAAGACGATCACCCTCGCCTCGCGCCGCCTCGAAAGCTGCCT
>JBGTKE010000131.1:0-1551 GCA_041744775.1 Hyphomonas sp.
CAGGGCTTTCTGGACATAGCGTTCCTTGTGCGTGTCGGAGCCGAACGCAATGACGGTCGGCACACACATGCCGAGACCGATCGCGAACGGGCCGGTCGGCGCATCGAACTTCGCCTCTTCCTGGCCCCAGATGACGGCTTCCATCGAGGTGCCGCCGCGTCCGCCCCATTCCTTCGGCCATGTGATCTGGGCAAACTTGTTCTCGGCCTTGATCTTCTGCCAGTCCTTGGCGCGCTTCAGCGCCGACTCGCCGGAGCCTGCACGCGGGCGCGCGCCGGTTTTCAGCTCAAGGTGTTTGGACAGGAAGTCATGGGCTTCCTTGCGGAAGGCAGCTTCGGCTTGGGTATCGTTGAAGTCCATGTCGGTCTCCGTTGCTTTCAGTGGCTAAGGGTTGAAACCGGAATTTCAAGCCCGATTACAGTTTGGTAAAAATATTTCGGTGTGAACGCTTGCTGACAGACGGTTGCCATATTCCATCCGGAATTGGGGCGTCGTATGTCTTTCGTGCACCGGGGAGATGAGCGATGGGCTCCCGCCCCAGGTGCAGTACAAAGGGACAACGTTTTATGTCGAACATCATTGCGCATACCCGCCGCATCGCCGCCGCCTCCGCCGCCTCCATGCTGATGGCCGGAATGGCGCATGCCGGCGTCGAACTCAAACTGGGCAACGACAAGGTCGCCGCCACCGCCGTCACGTTCAGCGTGTCGCAGCAGCCGGTCTACGATCCGGTCACCTACATGCCGGTCGAGCCGGCCCGGTCGACCCTCTATGCCGGCGGCATCTATGTCACCCGCACGTTCGACACCTCGTCCGTGAAAGTGCTCAAGCACGTCGTCAACGCCACGCCGGTGTCGACCATCGACATCACGATCACGACGGACGGCTCGGCCGACAAGCAGGTCTGGACGCTGACCGACGCCGTCCTCAACAACTACTCGACCTATACCGGCGAGAACGCGCAGGTCGTCGAGAATTTCGACATCACCTACAAGACTGCCGCGTTGAAAGTGTACACCGGCGGCGCAAGCACGCCGTCCGACACCGTCACCTGGTCGGCGCCGGAGCCTGCCGCGCCCATGGCCATCCAAGAGGGTGGTCACTGAACTAGCATGTTGCGGGCGGCGGGAGATATCCCGCCGCCCGGTCCGTGCCGGGGTGAGGGCGTCAGGCCGCATTCTTCGCCTCGAGCGCCCGCACCAGTTTCTCTTTCCAGACTTTAGGCGAGCCGGCCTGCACCGCCAGCAGCTTGGCCCGGCGGTAGTAGAGGTGGCAGTCGACTTCCCAGGTGAAGCCCATGCCGCCATGCGTCTGGATATTTTCCTTCGACGCAAACCAGTAGGCCTCTGACGCAGCAACCCGCGCGGCGGCGGCCGCTTCCGGCAGCTCGGCGGCATTCGTCGACAGCGCCCAGGCGCCATAGAAACAGTTCGAGCGGGCAATCTCGTTCTTGACATAGATGTCCGCCAGCTTGTGCTTGATCGCCTGATAGCCGCCGATCGGGCGGCCAAAGGCGTAGCGGCTCTTGGCATACTCGTTGGCCATCTCGAG
>JBGTKE010000132.1:0-1539 GCA_041744775.1 Hyphomonas sp.
GCGACGGCCTCGCGATTGGCGCGCACACCGATCAGAAACGGGATCATGGCGAGCGCGGCGATGATCGCGGCCGTGAGGAAGGCGGCGCCGGCGAAATGCACCGGCGCGCCCGGCGCTGTGTAGGCTGAGAAGGCCTGGGTCATCAGCACCGGGCTGAAGATTAGCGTGAAGGCCATGATCGAGGATTGCGCGCCCTGCAATTCGCCCTGCGCGTTCATCGGGGTGAGGTTGGCCGTGATCGTGTTGATCGCGGGCATGACGACGCCGCCGATGGCGGAGACCGTGATCATGGCGAAGGCCATCCACGGATACACGGCGAAGGCAAAGCCGATCATCGCGACGACGTGAACACCGAGACCGAACAGTCCCGCGCGCATCGCGCCGAGGCGGCGGATCAGCCAGCCGGCCAGCACGGCTTGCGAGAGGGCCGAGCCGATGCCCACCGCGCCGAGCGAGAGGCCGATTTCCCATTCCGACCAGCCATAGCGCGACGCGCCGTGATAGTTCCAGGTCGTCGGGTAGACGGCATGGGCGATCTGGAAGACGCCGATGGTGACGATGAACCAGACCACGCGGGGCAGTTTCGAGAAATGCTTCACGGCGCCGAAGGGGTTGGCGCGGGCGAGGCTGAAGGGGCGGCGGTTTTCCGGGCGGAGACTTTCCGGAAGGACGAAGTAGCCGAAGAGGAAGTTCAGGCCGGCAAAGCCTGCGGCAACGAAGAAGGGCAGGCGGGTGTGGATTTCGCCAAGCAGTCCGCCGAACACCGGGCCGAGGATGAAGCCGAAGCCGAACGCCGCGCCGAGCAGGCCGAAAGCCCGGCCGCGATCTTCCGGCGCGGTGACGTCAGCCACATAGGCATTCGCCACCGATACGGTGCCGGAGAAGAGCCCCGACAGCGCGCGGCCCAGGAAGAGAATGCCCAGCGTCGGCGCAAGGCCGAGGATCACCATGTCCACGCCGAGCATCGCGATGGAGATGAGCAGGATCGGGCGCCGGCCGTAGCGGTCCGACAGGCCGCCGAGCAGAGGCATGGCAATGAAGTTCGCGACAGCGAAGACGACCGCCAGCCAGCCATTTGACTTGATGGCGATCTCGATGGGCTGACCGGTGAGCTCCGCCAGCAGGGCCGGCATGATCGGCATGACGATGCCGAAGGACAGCATGTTGAGCGCCACCGCGACTACCACGAACAGGAACGCATTCTTGCCGGGCGGGCGGGCGGGAACGGTGGTCGTCATGCGGTACCATTGGTTGTGGAGACAAGCGGCGTCAATCGCGGCGTGTAAAGGCCGGCCGCGTTCGCCGGCGCGGCAGTCGGTTTTGAAAAAGCAAAATATTTCTAATAAAGTGAAATTAAATGGTCAAGCGGGCTGACGGGTGGCGCGGAGGCGGCGGATTGAAGCCACTTGCATTCCATTGCGTCAGGAGGCGGAGATTTGCGGCATGGCTGGCGAATTACCCCTGACGCGGAAGGCTGCAGCGCCCGAAAAGGCGCAGGCGATCCGCGCGGCTGTGCGGGCGGCGACGCAGATGGGCGAC
>JBGTKE010000133.1:0-6757 GCA_041744775.1 Hyphomonas sp.
GCCGTCCGGCACCTTGAGGAAGCGGTTCTCGACGTCGCCGTCCTCGGTGACCAGCACGCAGAGTGCGTCCCCGCCGGCGAGCGGCACGAATTCGACATGCCGGACCGGCGCGTCGCGGGTGGGCGAGGAGACGAGGCCGGCGCCGCCGGTGAGGCCGGAGAGGATGTCGGAGGCCTCGCCGAGCACGCTTTCAAAATCCGCCCCGGCGGCGGCGAGGCGGTCGTCGATGGCCTTCTTGTCGAGTTTCGACGGCTCGCCGTATTCGAGGAAGCCATCGACAAAGAGACGCAGGCCCCGGTGGGTCGGGGCGCGTCCGGCGGAGATGTGCGGGGCGTCGAGGAGGCCGAGTTCGGTCAGGTCAGCCATCACGTTGCGGATCGAGGCGGGCGACAGCTGGATGCCGCTTTTCGACAGGGTACGCGAGCCGACCGGCTCGCCGGTGGCCAGATAGCCCTCGACGATCTCCCGGAATATGTCGCGGGAGCGCTGGTCGAGGCGCTGCATCAGGGATTCTGTCTCGAAACGCTCGGCCATGCTCATGCAGTAAGGAGCAGAGCGCCCGGGTTCAATAGGCCGTCAGACAGTCAGCCCTGCGTCCTCGTCGCGGTCGCCCGCGCTTTTCCAGGCAAAGTAGGAGTAAACGACCGACGCGGCGGCGGCGGCGAAGACCAGCGCCGAGAGCTGCAAGGCGAGCCAGAGACCGTCAAACAGGAAGGCGCCCGCGAGGCCGAGCGCCCCGGCCGCCATGAACAGGCGCCCCGCGAAACGGTGGGTTTTTTCCCAGGCAAGGTCGGATGACAGGGTCCAGGGCGTCCGCACGCCGAACATGAAACTGGCGCGCGTCTTGGGCAGGTAGTTGCCGATCACGATGAACATCAGCGCGCAGCCGGCGATGATCCAGCGGACGAACTGGCCGGAATTGGCCTCCGGTCCGCCCGCCATCATCCGGGCGATGCCGCCGTGTACCAGGACCAGAAGGACCATCACGCTGATCCAGGTTGCGAGATAGGCCCGGCGGCCCTTTTCGATATTGGCCTTGCGCGGATCAAGGGCCGGGGCGAACGCGAGGATGGCGCCGGTCAGCACGGTGATCACAGGCATCACCAGCAGGACGAGGCCCGCTTCGTTGCGGCCGGCGAACCGGTCGGCCTGTCCATCGAGGCCCCAATGGACCGGAATGTCACCGGTCTCCGGCAGGGCGTACCAGGTGCCGGCAGTGATCAGCGTCATGATCAGGCCTGCGCCTGCGGTGAAGGTCAGTCCGGTTTTCACAAAGGGTTTCATTCGGCAGCTTCCTTCAGTTCGTCGTCGCCCGTGTCTTTGCCGATCAGGCCGAGCAGGGCAGAGGCTGCGTCCTCGAGGACGCTGGTGTTGACGCGGTAGAGGATCTGGTTGCCCTGCCGGTCGGCGGTGATCAGGTCGGCCTCCTTCAGCACGGCGAGGTGCCGGCTCATCGTTGGCCAGCTGGCTTCGAACTCGGCGGCGAGGTCGCCGGCCAGCCGCGGGCCTTGCCGGAGCAGCGTCAGAAGCTGACGCCGCGCCGGATGGGCCAAGGCCTTGAAGACACTGTTTTCCATTCCTGCTAATTAGCTTTCACGCTAATCAGAGTCAAGCCTGTTTTCGGTTTTGGCTAAACAGGTTCAGCTTGTCATGGCCGTAGGGGATGATGTCCTCGGCCGGAATACCGAGGCGCGCGGCCACCTCGCTGATGGGGCGCTTCTTCGCCGCGCGGGCAATCTGGATGTCACTTGCCATGTGTGGCCAGACTCCTTCGGCGCGTCCTTTGCTGTGGACACGCCGCACAAAACCCGCAAATCAGGCCGGAACCTGTAAGGATTCCGAGTCATGTCCAGTCTCTTGCGTCCATCTGGGCGCGCTTTCGATCAAATGCGCCCGATTTCCCTCGAAACCGGGGTCACCCGGTATGCGGAAGGTTCGTGCCTTGCGAAATTCGGACACACGCATGTGCTGTGCACGGCCAGCTGGGAAAAGGGCGTACCCGGATGGATGAAAGGGAAGGGGGCCGGCTGGGTCACCGGCGAGTATGGCATGCTGCCGCGGGCCACGCATACGCGCGGACGGCGCGAGGCCGCTCAAGGAAAACAGTCCGGCCGCACGCAGGAAATCCAGCGCCTCATCGGCCGCTCGATGCGCTCGGTCATCGACCTCACGGCGCTCGGCGAGAACACGATCACCATCGACTGCGACGTGGTGCAGGCCGATGGCGGCACGCGCACGGCCTCTATCACCGGCGGCTTCGTCGCGCTGGCGCTTGCTTGCAAGTACTTGCAGACCGAAGGCGTCATCAAGGCAAGTCCGGTACTGAAACATGCGGCGGCCATCTCGGTCGGCCTGTTCCAGAACCATCCGGTGCTGGATGTCGATTACCCGGAGGACTCGACCGGCGAAGCGGACATGAACGTCGTGATGAGTTCGGATGGCGGCTTCATCGAAGTGCAGGGCACCGGCGAGTCGCGGCCGATGACGCGGCCCGAGCTCGACGCAATGATGGTGCTGGCGGAAAAGGGCTGCAACGAACTCTTCGCGGCGCAGCGGCTGGCGATCGGCTAGGCGTTGGCGAAGATCATTTGGCCACCGGCTTGCCGGTGGTCCAAGTGACGTCGTGGTCGTAGAGCGGGACGGTCGACAGGCTCATCTTGGCCGAACCATCGACGATGGTGCGGCTGAACGAGACATACATCAGGCTGTCGCTGCTTGCGTCGTAGATGCGGCGCACGGCGAGCTGCTTGAAGACGAGGCTCTGGCTCTGGTCGAAGACTTCCTCGCCGGATTTGTCGGTATCAATCTTGCCGACGGTGATCGGGCCGGACTGGAGGCAGGAGATCGACGAGTTCGACGGGTTCTCGAACCAGTTGCCCTTGCCGAGCCGGTCCCAGACGCCGCGGTCGAAATGGGCAAGATGGCAGACGACGCCGGCGACCTTCGGATCCTGCAATTGCATGATCTTGATCTCGTTGCCGGACCAGTCGTTCTTGAATTCGCCGACCTCGGTGCCCCCGCCGCCGCAAGCGGTGAGCAGGCAAGCGGACAAGAGCGCAGGCAGGGCGTCGAACGGCTTCATGCGCTCAAAAAGCATAAATGCGCGTAGGGTTCCATGCGGCTGAGCTGCGGACAGCTCAGCCCGTCGAGCGCAGCGGCGCCAACGTGTCCCACTGGACGATGCCGTGGGCTTCGTCGTCGCAGAAACCGGAGATGTGCTTGAGCAGTACAACCCTGTCGCTGGCCGATAGGTCGGACAGGGCGCGCAGCTGCCGGTCCAGCAGGCGGAACAGCACGGCGCGGCCGAGCGGGGCAGCGAGATGCGACTCAAAAAGGTCGCCCAGCGCAGCTTCTACAGCAAGATCGCCCTCAGCAGGGCCGCCCAGGGCTGCGGATGCGAAGAGCCGCAGGCGCGGCAGTTCGTCAGAGATGATATGTGTCCAGTTCATTTGCGGGATATACGGAGACCGGTCCAATCGCTTGCCACGGGAATCCATGACACCGGTAACTTTTTTGCCTGCGGCCTCCTGTCGTTCAGGCCACCAGGCCGAGAGCCAGGCCGCGCAGGCCGGCCGTCACGCGGTCGCGCACATCCAGCTTGTCGAAACAGCGCCGGACATAAGTGTCCACCGTATTGGCGGAGATGTTCAGCTTGGCGGCGATCATCTGGTTGGAATGACCCCGTACGACGTATCCCAGGATCTGGCGCTCGCGTTCGGAAAGGCTCACCTGTTCAGGCTGCGATTGCACGATGAGGTCGCAGAAGCGCAGGTGGGCGAGCTGGCAGGCGGCGTGGATATCGGCGATCAGGATGTCGCCGGGATGAGCCGGCTGCTTTCCGAAGCCGGCCGCGAAATAGCCATTGCGCCCGTTCGGACCGAATACGGGGACGGCGAGACCCGGACCGAAGCCGAAGGCGTCGGCCGCTTTCAGATAGGCAAGCTCATCGGCATCCAGCGAGGTGAGGCTTGCGACTTCGGACCACCAGAAAGGCATCGTTCGCTGGGCGGCCAAGCGGGGCAGGGGGTCAATGTAGAGAAAGCCGGAGCTGCTGTAGATCTTCACCCAGTCGGCCGGCCACCCGAAAGTGTAGATCTGGATTTCCGGCCCGAAATCGACGGCGCCGACCGGCGGGTAGTGGTAATAGCTCAGCATCCGGATGCCGGCGCTGGCGCTGTAGGATTCCATCGCGAACTGGATTAGCGCCCGCTCCTGAGCCGCGTTCAGCGCGCGCCTGAGCCGCTCAAGGGGTGATACGTCCGGTTCCAGTGGCTTGACCATCGTACCTGCGAGGCAATGTCTGGTGGTCGCCAGAGAATGCCTTTTTTTCCTCGCAAGTGGAAGAAGAAACTATTCCGCTGCGACCCGCCGCTGGCCTTCTTCATCTTCGGTATCGAAAACGAGGATGTCGCCGGGCTGGCATTTCAGTTCCCGGCAGAGCGCTTCGAGCGTCGAGAAGCGGATGGCCTTGGCCTTGCCGGTTTTCAGGATCGAGAGGTTGGCGAGGGTGACGCCGACACGTTCTGACAGTTCCGTCAGGGACATGCGGCGCTCCAGGAGCACGCGGTCGAGGGTCACGCGGATGGTCATGTGCAGATGGCGCTCCTCAGATCGTCATTTTTTCTTCATCGCGCAGGCGGGTGCCTTCGCGGAAAACTTGGGAAAGCACGAACAGCGCGGCAACCGAGATCCACAGTATGAACTGAGTCGACAGGCGCGGCGGTTCGTTGCCGACAAGGGTGGGGACCGTGCTCACCACCATCACGGTGGCGATGCGGATGATTTCCATAGCGGCGATGGCGATGCCGACGCGCGACAGACGCCGCGCGTTCTCCGGCACGAAAGGATCGCCATCCGCCAGGGTCAACAGGATGCGGCGCAGCTGAAGGCAGATGAAGATGACGCCGGGCACGATCACGGCCAGTCCGACCAGCCCGATGACCAGCTGGCCCGGCATGACGCCGTCGGCGAGGGCCTTGATGCCGGAAACCTCGGTGCTGCCGCCCGATAGGCTGGCCATCAGGCCGATGGCCAGGACCGGGATGCCGATCACGCCCATCGCGCCCACGATCCACATGGCGACCGTGACGAGCACAGTCATGATTTCTGCCATGGAGTTCCGTCCGGTGCTTGGCATGCCTAGTCTTTTCACCCTCTATCCTTGATGGTTGATGAAACGGAACTCAGCCGTCGCATTGTCCCATCTTACCGAATAACGATATATGAGTTCGCGCACAAAGCAAGAATGGAGCCACGATGGCAGAGAATTCCGCCGACTTGCGCCCGCGCCTTGCGCCGGGACCCCTGCTGGCGGCCACTCACAATACGGGCAAGGTCGACGAACTGAAGGCCCTGTTCGAGCCGTACGGCTTCAAGGTGGTCTCCGCGCTGGACCTTGGGCTGGATGAGCCGGAGGAGACCGAGACTACTTTCGCGGGAAATGCGTTGCTGAAAGCGCGCGCCGCGATGAAGGCCTCCGGCCTGCCGGCCCTGTCGGACGATTCCGGGCTGGCCGTCACAGCGCTCGGCGGTGATCCCGGGATCTACTCGGCCCGCTGGGCGGGTGAGCCGCGTGACTTCTACCGGGCCATGCAGCGGGTCGAGGACGCGTTGCGGGCGAGCGCGTCAGCCGACCGGTCGGCGAAGTTTGTCTGCGCCCTGGCGGTTGCCTGGCCGGACGGTCAGGAGGCGGTGTTCGAAGGCGACGTGCATGGGCATCTGGTCTGGCCGCCGCGCGGCAACCGGGGTTTCGGCTATGATCCTGTCTTCGTGCCCGAAGGCGAGACGATCACCTTCGGCGAAATGGACCCCGACCGGAAGCATGCGATGAGCCACCGGGCCAACGCCGTGAAGAAACTTCGCCTCGCATTGCTGGCATGACCAACGCTCCCGCACCCTTCGGCCCGCATTTCGGCTTTGGCCTGTACGTCCACTGGCCGTATTGCGCGCGCATCTGTCCGTACTGCGACTTCAACGTCTACGCCGCGAAAGACCGGTCGAACGCCCCGCTGGTCGCCGCCATCGCGGCGGACATCCAGGCCCACCGGCCGCGCATGCCGCAGCATGGCGGGCTCGACTCCATCTATTTCGGCGGCGGCACGCCGGCCTTGCTACGGCCGGATGAACTCGGCGCGATCCTGTTTGCCGCGTCCGAGACGTTCGGCATCAAGCGCGGCGCCGAGATCACCCTCGAAGCCAATCCCAATGACGTCCTGCGCGCCGATCTGCAGGGCTTGCAGCGGGCGGGCGTGACGCGGCTGTCGATCGGCGTTCAGTCCCTGCGCGATGCCTCGCTAGCCTTTCTCGGGCGCGACCATGATGCCGCCTCCGCCGCCGAGGCCGTAAAGCGCGCGCTGAGCGTGTTCCCATCGGTCTCCATCGATCTCATCTATGCGCGCCCCGGCCAGAGCCCGGCCAGCTGGGAGTCCGAACTGAAGGACGCCCTGGCACTCGGCGCGCCGCACCTGTCGCTGTACGAGTTGACCTTCGAGCCCAAGACGCCCTTCGGCCTCGCCGCCGCGCGGGGCGACCTGTCGCCGTTGGGAGATGATGCGCAGGCGGATCTTTATGAGCTGACACAGAGCGTGACAGCCGCCGCGGGCCTGCCCGCCTATGAAGTGTCGAACCATGCGGCGTCTCCGGCACATCAGTCGCGGCACAACCTGATCTACTGGCGCGGGGGCGACTGGATCGGGGTCGGCCCCGGCGCGCATGGTCGCCTTTCCGTGGGCGGCGGGCGCTATGCCAGCGAAGCGGA
>JBGTKE010000134.1:0-3744 GCA_041744775.1 Hyphomonas sp.
ACTCCGGGGCGACGGCATTGCCCCTGTGACCGTGTATCCTGGGCCGCCAGATCTGGTGTGAGCTCTACAGATTGAGGAGAAAAACATGCCGAAGATGAAGACCAAGAAGGCCGCTGCAAAGCGGTTCAAGATCACCGCGACAGGCAAGCTGAAGCATGGTGTGGCCGGCAAACGCCACCGTCTGATCAGCCACAATGCCAAATACATCCGTCAGAACCGCGGCACCACTGTCGGTGCCAAGGCGGACGAAGCCCGCGTCAAGAAGTACCTGCCTTACGGCTTGTAGTCTTCTAACCCATTGATCTTGAACACGAATTGACAGGAGGCACCCATGCCCCGTTCCCGCGCCAAAGTCCCCGCCCACGCCCGCCACAAGAAGATCCTGAAGCAGGCCAAGGGTTTCCGTAACCGCCGCAAGAATACCTTCTCGAACGCCGTCGCCGCCGTCTGGAAAGCCGGCGAATACGCCTATGTCGGCCGCAAGGTAAAGAAACGCCAGTTCCGCTCCCTCTGGATCCAACGCATCAACGCCGCCGTCAGAATCCATGATGAGGAGCTCACTTATTCCAGCTTTATCAATGGCTTGACCAAGGCCGGGGTCGAAGTTGACCGCAAGGTCATGGCCGATCTCGCCGTGCGCGAGCCCGAGGCTTTCGGCGCCCTCGTCGCCCAAGCCAAAACCGCCCTCGCTTAAGGAGATCGACAGATGAGCAAGTCCCCCAGCGCCGTTCTCCATCCGAGCAAGAAGCCGCGCGTCAAGCGCCGTAACTCGAAATGGACCGCCAACCTCTCCAAGCGCGCCAATATCGGCATTTTTGGCAACACCAAGAAAGCCCGCAGCGCCCGCAAGAAAGCGGCCCGCGCGTAATCTGATCGCGCCCGCTGGCCCTGCGCCCGCGCCTGAATTAAGCCTCCCGCTGACCTCATGTCACGGGAGGCTTTTTTCATGGGCGTGTCGAAGCTGAGCGGAGCAGTGCGCATTGCGCTGGGGGTGAGCCTGGTGCTGTTTGCGCTGGCGGCCGGCCTGCTTCAGCGCTCCCCCTGGATCCTGCCCTTCCTCGGGACGGGCTTCACCGCCGCCTACCTGTTCGGCCAGATGCGCACCTGGCGCCATGCCCGCAACACCGGCAAGCTGCGCCTCTACTGGCTCCAACTGCCAGCGGATTTCAGCGTGCAGCTGCTGCTCGTCACGGTGCTCTACCTGATCGGTTTCGGCCTCAGCGCGCTGGTCAGCGGCGGGGTGAGGGTCGCGCCCTTCGCGCCGGGTGATGCAATCTGGCCGGTGGCCATCGGCACTGTGGGCTCGATCCTCGGGGTGTATATTGACCGGATCGAAGGCAAGCCCTCGACCTATTTCCCGGCCTGGATGACCGGCAAGGCCGGCGCAGACGAGGCGCCCCGCGAAGACCTTCGCCTCTCGCCGGAACCGGTGACGCCGCAATCCTTCTTCACCGCGCCGGCGGATACGGTGTCGGCCACAGAGCATGAGGCGGCCGCCTGGGCGGATGCCTATTCCACGCTCACCGAAGGCCTCAGCGAGGACGACATCACCCGCGCCGAAGCGCGCCTCGGCCGGGCGCTGCCGGACCTGCTGATTTCGCTCTATCGCCAGCAGAATGGCGGCACGGTGGCCCCCGTCTGCATTCCGCTGGAGCGGCATCCTGAACCCTCCCAATATAGCCATGTGATACTGCCCTTCGGCGGCTCGGACGACCTAGTGCCGGCCGAGAGCCTGCGGTCGGTCTGGGACACGATGGCAGACTATGCCGACCCGGACAGTCCGGAAGGGGCGCTCCAGCCGCCGGACGGGGCGAAGGCCATGATCGTGCTCGCCCAGTGGTACCGGGAAACGCTGTTCCTCGATTACAACCAGCCGGGCGCCCCAAGGGTCGGCTACACCGATTTCGACCGGATCGACCTCCACGGAAACCGCGACACGGTTACCTGGTGGAAGGACTTTGAGACTTTCTTTGCTTCCCTGCGCCATTATGAGCCGGCCTGACCGGCGATTCTAGCGGGTTGGCGCGGGCACGAGAGGCCGCTAAACAGCGCGCTGGCTTTCCGGAAGGGACTTCACTTGTCCGACATTACATCCATCGAGCAGGAAGCGCTGGCCGCCATTCGGGGCGCCGCCAGCCTTGACGCGCTGGACGCCGTGCGCGTCGCCGAGCTCGGCAAGAAAGGCCGCGTCTCCGGCCTGATGGGCACGCTGGGCGCGATGGCGCCGGAAGAGCGCAAGGAAAGGGGCCCGGCGCTCAACGCCCTCAAGGTGCGGATCGAGGATGCCGTTCGTTTGCGCAAGTCCGCGCTGGAAGCGGTCGCGCTCGAGGCGCAGCTGGTGCGCGAGACGGTGGACCTGACGCTGCCCGCTGCCCCCTCGGCGGGGGTAGGGGCGCTCCACCCCGTGATGCAGGTGTTCGAGGAAATCGCGGCGATCTTCGGCGACATGGGGTTCCGCGTCGAGGAAGGCCCGGACATCGAGGACGACTGGCACAACTTCACCGCGCTGAACTTCCCCGAAGGCCACCCCGCGCGCGAGACGCATGACACCTTCTTCCTGAAACAGGGTGACAACGCGCTGCCGAAAGTGCTCCGTACCCATACGAGCCCGGTGCAGGTGCGCACCATGATGACGGACAAGCCGCCGATCCGCATCCTCGTGCCGGGGCGCGTGTTCCGCAATGACTGGGACGCGACGCACACGCCGATGTTCCATCAGGTCGAAGGGCTCGTGATCGAAGAAGGCATTCATATGGGCCACCTCAAGGGCTGCCTTGTCGATTTCGTCAAAGCCTTCTTCGAGGTCGACAATGTCGTGGCGCGCTTCCGGCCGCACTTCTTTCCGTTCACTGAGCCTTCGGCCGAGATGGACGTGCAATGCCAGCGTTCCGGCGGCGTCGTCGAGATCGGCAAGGGCACGGACTGGCTGGAGGTGCTGGGCTGCGGCATGGTGCATCCGAACGTGCTGCGCAATTGCGGGCTCGACCCGGCGGTCCATCAGGGCTTTGCTTTCGGCATGGGCGTCGACCGTCTCGCCATGCTGAAATACGGAATGCCGGACCTGCGGCCTTACTTCGAGGCGGACCCGCAATGGACCCGCCATTACGGATTCTCGCCCTGGCTCACACCGTCCGTCAGCGGAGGGCTCAGCTGATGAAATTCACCCTCGGCTGGCTGAACGACCATCTCGTCACCAAGGCCTCGCTCGATGAAATTCTCGGATTCATGGGCAAGGCGGGCCTTGAGGTCGAGCATGTCATCGACCCGAAGAAGGCGCTGGCGCCTTTCACGGTCTGCAAGGTGCTCGAAGCCGAAGCTCATCCGCAGGCGGACAAGCTGCGCGTCTGCAAGGTCGAAACGATCGACGGGATCAAGCAGATCGTCTGCGGCGCACCCAACGCCCGCGCCGGCATGACCGCGATCTATGCCCCGCTGGGCACATGGATCCCCGGCCTCAACATGGCGCTCGACAAGAAACCGCGCGCCATTCGCGGCGTCGAGAGCCATGGCATGATGTGCTCTTCGCGCGAACTTGAAACCGGCGATGACCATGACGGAATCATCGATCTGAGCGGCGATTATATTGTCGGCATGCCGGCCGCCGAAGCGCTCGGCGCGACCGATGCCGTGATCGACTTTGAAGTGACGCCGAACCGGCCGGACTGGCTCGGCGTGCAAGGCATCGCGCGCGACCTTGCCGCCGCCGGCGCAGGCCGCTTCCTGCGCAATGACGCGAAGAAAGTG
>JBGTKE010000135.1:0-4520 GCA_041744775.1 Hyphomonas sp.
GAAGGCGGAAAGCCCATCGCGGGCACGCCTGTCCAGCGCGTCTTCATCGGTTCGTGCACCAACAGCCGTATCGAAGACCTGCGCGCAGCCGCAGACGTCGCGAAGACCGGCAAGGTCGCCTCAGGCGTGCGCGCCATGGTCGTGCCGGGCTCCGGCCTCGTGCGCGCGCAGGCGGAAGAAGAAGGCCTCGACCTCATCTTCCTCGAAGCCGGTTTCGAATGGCGCGAACCCGGGTGTTCCATGTGCCTCGGCATGAACCCGGACATCCTCGCCCCCGGCGAGCGCTGCGCCTCGACGTCCAACCGAAACTTCGAAGGCCGTCAGGGCCGGGGCGGCCGCACCCATTTGATGAGCCCCCAACTTGCCGCCCGCGCCGCGATCAACGGCGTCATCGGTTAATCCGTCTACAGATAAAGGAACGCGCTCATGGCTTTCGATCTTGCCCCCCGTCAGGACTGGACCCGCGAAGAGATCGCGGCGGTCTATGAACTCCCGCTCGACCAGATGATGGCCCGAGCGCTTGCCGTGAAGGCCGCCAACTGGCCGGATGGGGCGGTGCAGAAATCCCAGCTCCTGTCGATCAAGACCGGCGGCTGTCCGGAAGATTGCGGCTATTGCAGCCAGTCCGCCAAGTTCGATACCGGCCTGAAGGCCGAGAAACTGATGCCGCTCCACGAGGTTGTCGAAACCGCCCGCCGCGCCAAGGCCAACGGCGCCGACCGGTTCTGCATGGGCGCCGCCTGGCGCTCGCTGAAGGACCGGGACCTGCCGAAAGTCGCCGCGATGATTTCCGCCGTGAAAGCCGAGGGTCTGGAGACCTGCGTCACGCTCGGCATGCTCGAGGAAGGTCAGGCCGAAGCACTGAAGGAAGCGGGCCTCGACTATTACAATCACAACCTCGACACCTCGCGCGAGTATTACGGCGAAGTCGTCAGCACACGCACATATGACGACCGGCTCGAAACGCTTGGGCGGTGCCGCACGGCGGGCATCAAGCTCTGCTGCGGCGGCATCCTCGGCATGGGCGAATCCCGCGCCGACCGGGTCGGCCTGATCCACGAACTCTCCAAGCTGACGCCGCATCCGGAAAGCGTGCCGGTCAACAAGCTCGTCCCGATCAAGGGCACGCCGCTCGGAAACAGCGAGGAACTCGACACGCTCGAACTCGTCCGCGCAATCGCCACCTGCCGCATCGTCTTCCCGCAAAGCTGGGTGCGCCTCTCGGCGGGCCGCGAGTCGATGAGCCCCGAAGGCCAGGCCCTGTGCCTGCTCGCCGGCGCCAACTCCATCTTCGTCGGCGACCGCCTCCTCACCACGCCGCTGCCGGGCGCGGACAAGGATGAGAAGCTGCTGGAGTCCGTGGGCGGCGGCTGCGTGAAGTGCTGAGGCTTTAACTCGCGACTTTTTGGAATTTGGGGTGTCGTTTTCCCGGTTTTGCCGCAGGTTACGTCCAGAAATTGTTGAAAAAACAGGGGGTTCGGGGGTGGTGGCCGCGCGGAATCCGTCTCTTTCCCTCTCGTTCCGTCTCCATTTCGCTCTGTTTGTTTCGCGTTCGGTCTCGTTCTTTTCTCAAAGATTCTCACTTTTTATCACCTGCTCTCGCCGGGGCGCGGCGGGGCGGGGATGTTCCGGGGTCGGAGGGGTGATCGTCACGCGCTTAGAATACACCCGGTGCGGAGGGGCGGGGGCAAGTTCGGGGAAGTATTTTGTAGCGCATTGATTTTGCTGGGGTGGGGAGTGCAGGGAAGTAGGTGTAAGTCTGTGCCTCAAGCCCCTCACCTCCCACCGCCTCCGGCGGTGGGCCCCTCCTCTCCCGGAGGGAGAGGGGTTAAGGGGCTTTCGGCTCATCCTTCAGCCCTTCTAAAGACGCGCATCGGTTGCGCATCGCTCCGCGCGCGCCGATATTCGCCCTTCAAGTTCATCTCTGAAGGGAGACCGCCATGGCCGGAACCGTGAAACTCGAGAGCGGTGTCACGCTCGATGGCCCGCGCGGGCGCGTCTATGGCTCGATCCTCGAAACTATCGGCTCGACCCCGCTGGTGCGCGCCGGGAAGTTCGCGAAGGCCGAGGGCGTCGGCGCCGACCTCCTCTTCAAGCTTGAATTCTTCAATCCGCTGGCCAGCGTCAAGGACCGGATCGGCCTCGCCATGATCCTTGGCCTCGAAGCCGAAGGCAAGCTGAAGCCCGGCGGTACGCTGATCGAGCCGACCTCGGGCAATACCGGCATCGGCCTCGCGTTCGTTGCGGCCCAGCGCGGCTACCGCCTGATCCTCACGATGCCGGAATCGATGTCGATTGAGCGGCGCAAGATGCTCGCCTTCCTCGGCGCCGAGCTGGAACTGACACCGAAGGAGAAGGGGATGGGCGGCGCCATCGCGAAGGCGAAGGAGTTGCTGGAGTCGATCCCCGGCTCGGTCAGCCCCAGCCAGTTCGACAATCCGGCGAACCCCGCGATCCACGAGAAGACGACCGCCGAGGAAATCTGGGCCGATACCGGCGGCAAGGTCGACGCCATCGTTTCCGGCATCGGCACCGGCGGCACGTTCACCGGCGCCGGCCGCGTGCTGAAGCCGCGCAAGCCTGACCTCAAGATGTACGCCGTCGAGCCGGAAGCCTCGCCCGTCCTCTCCGGCGGCGCGCCCGGACCGCATATGATCCAGGGCATCGGCGCGGGCTTCATTCCCGAAAATGCGGACACGAGCCTGATCGATGAAGTGCTGAAAGTGTCGAACAGTGACGCGGTCGCGGCCGCCCGCAAGCTGGCGAAGATCGAAGGCATTCCGGGCGGTATCTCGTCCGGCGCCGCCGCGCATGCCGCCGTCCAGCTCGGCAAGCGGCCGGAGATGGAAGGCAAGACGATTGTCGTGATCCTTGCGAGCTTCGCGGAGCGGTATGTTTCGACGGCGTTGTTCGAGGGGCTGTAGGCTCCAGGCACACCAGATCGGCTGGAAGTGGCCCGAACTGGACATTGAGAACGATCTCGTTCGCCGACTTTGGTAGCCAACAGCCGACCTTAGACGGGACTAGTAGAGGTGCGGCGATTTTGCCAGAGTGTCGCTACCCAGTCGGGGAGGCTACATGACGATCGAAGAATTGGGAATCATCGCCAATATTGGCAGCTCTGTTGCCGTGATCCTGACGCTCGGTTTTCTCGCGTTCCAGGTCCGCCGCGCAAGGCTTGAGACTTCGCGACAAAACGCCCGCGACATGATCAACAATAACAATGATGTCTTGCTGAAGTTGTCAGAAAATGACGCGCTACTGGACGTCCACATTCGTGCACAAAAGGATTTTGCCAGCCTGGTTGAAGCCGAACGCATGAAATGGGGTTTTTGGCTTTTTGCTTGGATCACCCAATCCGAGCAGGCCTTCATTGATCGTAGGCAAAAAGACTTCTCCGGCTTGATGCTGGATGAATATACCGAAGGGCTCGCCCTGGTGTTGCGCACCTCCGGTGGCCAGGTGTTGTGGCCGAGGATGAAGGCTTGGTTCGATCCAGAGTTTGGCCAAGCCGTTGAGCGACAAATCGCCAAGTCCAACACCACGCAGCTGGAACGAATGGTGGGTTAGAACCATCAAACTCTCCCACAATGTGAACGGCAATCGTTGTACGTCATAGATCACCAGAGGCGCCCTAAAAGGACAAGTTCAATCGATGGCCGACCGTCGCATTTCGGCGAAGTCCGGCCAGACCTGTCGGGAAGGGACGACATCCCGGCTTCATTTTGGAGCCGCGTCGATTGATGGACTCGGAGCGATCAGAAATCGATCCGGGGGATCGATTTCCGCGAGGAGGCTCTCACCGCCGTCATCTCGGCGCGTACCGGAAGAAGCGAACTGGGGTAACGTCCGTTCTGCGCCTAGTCCTTACGGTCGCGACCGCCTGTACCAGGCGGATCGACGCTGACATTGCCGTCGCTGTCGACTGTGGTTCGCGTACCGTCTGGGTCGCGCTGAATTATTGTGACCAGGCCGTCTGGTCGGACGATCGTGGCCTCTCCCGGTTTGCGGAAGACGATATTGCCGCTTCGGTCTACATAGGATCGCTCCGAGGCTTCGGTCGTTGAAGCGGAGTCTGACGAAGACGAGGAACCGGATGAATCCCCTGAGGCGGACGAATAGCTAGGATCGTAATACTCACCTGCGAAGCAACCGGACAGCAAGACACTAGCGCAGAGGCCCGCAGTAAGATGGCGCATCATGGCGATGTTCCTTTCGCGGTGCCACGTGGCTATCCCGAACTCCCATCATATCGCCGCGGGCGCAGCGGGGCGATCCAACAGGACACAGTCGTTTCCAAGCAATATCCAGCCTGAAACATATACCACGAAGTCAGCGGGAGCCCAACCAGTTCTCGAACCGCGCATTGCGGCGATTTTCCGCCATTCTGATCCAGCCTAGTATCGAGCTGCTTCGCGGATCCGTAGGTCGGATAGAGGCCGCAGGCCGAAATCCGACGCGCATGGGCGCGTGTTTCGGGATGGCGGATTTCGCTTCGCTCTATCCGCCCTACGAGTCGC
>JBGTKE010000136.1:0-3179 GCA_041744775.1 Hyphomonas sp.
ATCGAAAGCTGGGTGCGCGGCGGCGGGCGGCATGATGCCTGCGCGGTCCTGGTGCGCGCTTCGTGGCAGATGCGCTCCTTCGAGGAGCGGTTCATCCTGTTGGGCATTCCCTACCGCGTGATCGGCGGCCCGCGCTTTTTCGAGCGCGCCGAGATCCGCGATGCGATGGCTTACCTGCGCCTCGTCCGTTCGCCGGATGATGACCTGGCTTTTGAGCGTGTCGTCAACGAGCCCAAACGCGGGGTGGGGGACACGACGCTCGCCAAGCTGCAATCCTATGCGCGGGCCGACGGGCGCAGCCTCTTCACGCTGACGCCGATGGTGCTGCAGACCGACGAGATCAAAGGCGGCGCGAAGCGCGGCCTGACCGTGTTCATCGACCAGATCAACCTGTGGCGGAGCAAGCTGGCGGACGGCATGCCGCATACCGAACTGGCCGAGATGATCCTCGAGGAGTCCGGCTATACCGACATGCTGCAGAAGGACCGCAGCCCGCAGGCACAGGGCCGGCTCGACAACCTCAAGGAACTCGTCCGCGCGATGGGCGAGTTCGACACGCTGGCGGGCTTCCTGGAACATGTGGAACTGGTGATGGACGCCGCCTCGGGCGCGGGCAGCGATGACCAGGTGCAGATCCTGACGCTGCATGGCGCCAAGGGGCTCGAGTGGCCGGTCGTGTTCCTGCCCGGTTGGGAGGAGGAAGTGTTCCCCTCGCGGCGCTCGCTGGATGAGAACGGGTTGCGCGGGCTGGAGGAGGAGCGCAGGCTCGCCTATGTCGGCATCACGCGGGCACGCCTGCGCTGCTACATCTCCTTCGTGGCCAACCGGCAGATCTATGGGCGCTGGCAGTCGGTGATGCCGAGCCGGTTCATCGACGAGCTGCCGCACGAGCATGTCGATGCAGTCTCGGAGACTGGCTATTCCGGCATACCCGGTGCCGAAACCGCCTTTGTCGGCACGGTCGAGGATCTCGGCGAGCGCTCGAACTATGCAAGCCCCGGCTGGAAACGGCTGAAGGAGAACGCCGCCCGGCCCTCCGGCGCGCCGCCTCGGGAGGCTTCGGGCCTGAACGCGGCGGCTTCCGGGCCGGATTCGTTCCCGGCTGGCGTCCGGGTGTTCCATGACAAGTTCGGCTACGGCAAGGTCGTGTTCAGCGAGGGCAACAAGCTGACGGTCGATTTCGACAAGACGGGCCGCAAGAAGGTCATTGCGACCTTCGTGACAGCGGCCTGAACGCCGGGAAAAATGCAACGCCGGGAATAACGGACCCGCCCGAGGGGGAGGGGAGGCAGGTCCTGTTGGCGCCGGCTCCGGGGAGACGTTTCCGTGGCACATCTTCACCGGCGTTGCAGGTGAAGATTGTCAGGTCCTGACTCAATCCAATCCGAACGACCCGTTCATTTTGCACTCACCTTCCGATTCGGACGCGGGTCGCCGCGTGACGATGGGCTTGCAAAGCGTTAACGCCAAACGCCGCTTTGTTAACGAAATCGGAACGTCTCGTACCGTCAAAGCCTCGTAACGCTGAAGGGCGTTCGCGCCATCCTGAGATGATTCAAGGGATTTTGCTCAACTGAACGATCTGTTCCATTAAACTGCGAGCTGCGCCTTGCTTTAAAGGAGCGTTAACGGCAGATGGTGTATGGGGCTATGATCTAAAAGATGCACGTCGCCGGACGGAACGGTTCGGACCGTATAGAAAAGAGCTCGGATTGACCATGATTGGTAGCCTTCTCGGCCTTTTGTCCACGGACATGGCCATCGACCTCGGAACCGCCAACACGCTCGTTTATGTGAAGGGTCAGGGCGTCCAGCTCGATGAGCCCTCGGTCGTTGCCTACATGACGCAAGGCGGCCGCAAGATCGTCTACGCGGTCGGCGAGCAGGCGAAGAACATGCTCGGCAAGACCCCGGTCAATATGGAGGCCATCCGCCCCATGCGCGACGGCGTGATCGCCGACTTCGAAGTCGCCGAGGAAATGATCAAGCACTTCATCCGGAAGGTTCACAACCGCCGGGCGTTCGTCTCCCCCCTCATCATCATCTGCGTGCCGAGCTCCGCGACCAGCGTCGAGCGCCGCGCCATCCACCAGTCGGCCCTGGCGGCCGGCGCGCGCCATGTCGAACTGATCGAGGAGCCGATGGCCGCTGCGATCGGCGCCGGCCTGCCTTACCAGGACCCGGCCGGCTCGATGGTTGTCGATATCGGCGGCGGCACCTCGGAAGTGGCCGTATTGTCCCTCGGCGGCATCGTTTATTCGCGCTCGGTGCGCGTCGGCGGCGACAAGATGGACCAGGCAATCGTCAACTACCTGCGCCGCGAACAGAAGATCCTGATCGGCGAAATGTCGGCCGAGCGGATCAAGAAGGAAATCGGCACCGCGATGCCGCCGGAAAACGGCACGGGCATGGCCCTCACCGTGCGCGGCCGGGGCACCCTCGACGGTGTGCCGAAGGAAACTGAAATTACCGAAGCGATGATCGCCGAAGCCCTGCGCGAGCCGGTCACCGAAATCATCGACGCCGTGAAACTGGCGCTCGAAGCGATGCCGCCGGAACTCGCCGCCGACATCGTCGACCGCGGCATCGTGCTGACCGGCGGCGGCGCGCTGCTGCGCAATCTCGACATCGCGATCCGCAACCAGGCCCAATTGCCGGTGATGATTGCTGACGATCCGCTGAAATGTGTGGTCAACGGCTGTGGACAGGTCCTCGAGAATTACTCCAAGATGAAGAGTGTTCTCTGCCCGGAAGTCTAGGTCGCGGGCATTGCAGGGAGCCTGAGGCATGGTACGTTCCGGCCGTTCCAGTCAGAAATCAGGCGCACGGCGGGTCACGCTGGGCATCCTGATCTTTGGCGCGCTCGCGCTCATCGTGGCGCAGTCGGCGCCGCTGAACGCCAATTTCTTCGTGCCCGCCCGCACCACCATCAGCGACCGGATCGGCGCGCCGGCGGATACCAGCCTCTGGGCGCAGATCAGCGGCCAGGCCGACCGCGAACGCCGGATCAAGGAACTCGAGAACTAAGTGCGCGATCTCGCGCGCTACAAGGCCGCCGCGATCTCGATGGCCGAGCGGATGGAAGCCTATGAGGATATTCTCAACCTGATGGGCGAGCCGCCCGAGCGCGGCGTGACGGCGCGGGTCACGACCGTGGTCGATGGCCCCTTCGCGCAGAC
>JBGTKE010000137.1:0-3976 GCA_041744775.1 Hyphomonas sp.
GCGCGCCGCGCAGACCAGCGCCGCGCAGGCGCCGGTACCGCAGGCCTTGGTCAGCCCTGCCCCGCGCTCCCAGACGCGAAGCCGGATGGTCTGCTTGTCTATGACCTGCGCAAAGCCGACATTTGTGCCTTGCGGGAACAGCGGATGGTTCTCCACTAGTGGGCCGATCTTGGGGATGTCATAGGCGTTGACGTCCTCGACGAAGAACACCGCATGCGGATTACCCATTGAGACTACCGCCGGCAGCGCGAGGATCGGCTTTTCGATCGGCCCGATCTTCAGGTCGACCCCGCGCACATCCATTTTCTCCGCCAGCGGAATATCCGCCCAACCCATCAGGGGCGAGCCCATGTCGACCGTGATCAGGCCGCCCTCGGCGCGGAAAGCCTTCAGCATGTCGGCCTCGGTCTGGATCGTGATCCGGTCCTTGCCGGTCTCGGCGAGGATCAGGTGGCCGACGCAGCGCGAGGCATTGCCGCAGGCATAAACCTGGCCGCCGTCCGCATTCCAGATGCGCATGAACACGTCCCTTGTGGCATCACGCTCCAGCGCGATCACCTGGTCGGCCTGGAGGTCAACCGCAATCTGGCGGATCTGCTCGACGCTCGGCGCGAACGGCGTGGACCGCGCGTCGAAAATGGCAAACGCGTTGCCGGCACCGTTCATCTTCCAGAGCTTCATGGGGCGATGTCCTAGCGGGTTTCCTAGCGAGCGGGAAGCGGCGCCCGCGTTAACCCGGGAATCACTTCGGCACCCTGGTGGACACGGCCCAGCCCGCCAGTTGCACACCCAGCGCCGCCATCAGCGCCAGCGGCAGCAGCTTGTGGTCAAAGCTCAGCGCCACGATGGCGGCCAGCACGCAGGCATAATCGACCAGATCGCTCGACATCAGCCAGCCCATCGGGCCCCGCGCCCGGCGCACATCCAGCAGCGTCACGCTGGGCCAGGTGCGCCCCATCCCCGGCGGGCCGAACACGGCGAGCAGCTGTTTGGGGTCGAGGATGCCGGTCATTTCGGCCAGGTCCGACAGGCGCGCCTCGCCCATCGCCACCGTCCGCTTGCGCGCCGAAGTGCCAAGCAGGCTGACGATCGCGGACAGGATGATCCCCAGCGCGACCGCAAATTCGGTGAAACCCGTGTATGGTGGATAGCCGCCCATCGACCCCATATAGGAAGCCCTTGCGGCTTCGTCAGCGGGCCCGCGGAATTGCCGCCCAATAGTCGAAATCGAGCAACACGCCGTCGGCATACTTGCCGTCCGCGGTCTTGTAGACAAACCCGTCCGGATCCTGGTCCTTCACCGCCACGAGGCGCAGGCGCAGCGCCCCGCAGGTCTCCGACAGCTCCGCCTTGTCCAGCACTTCGCTCCAGGCATAGACCGTGTCGCCCGCGAACAGGGGGCTGACATGCGTGCCCGCATTGATCGCCAGCACCTGCCCGGCATTCTCGAGCCCGTTGAACGCAAGCGAGCGCGCCAGGGAAATCACCACGCCGCCATAGATCAGCCGCTTGCCGAACCGGCTCGCCTTCTGGCCATGCGCATCGAAATGCACCTTGGCCGTATTCTGGTAGAGCCGCGTCGCAATCTGGTGCTCGGCCTCCTCGACGGTCATGCCGTCGACATGGCTGATCTTCTCGCCGACGGAATAGCTCTCATATACGTGCGGGCTGCCGGATTGCGCGAACGGCCAGGCCTTCATCTCCGGGAAGCCCGCAAGGTCCGCCGCCGCAACGGCCGGCGGCAGGTCAGGCACCACTTCCTCGGGCGCGGGCGAGCCCGCGTCGCGCTTGTTGACCATCACCCAGCGCACATAGGACAAGACGTCCTCGCCGCGCTGGTTCGTTCCTTTCGTCCGCACCCAGACGACCCCGGTCTTGCCGTTGGAATTTTCCTTGACGCCAATCACCTGGCTTGTGGCACGCAGGGTATCGCCCGGCATCACGGCGCCGTGCAGGCGCCCGTCCGCATAGCCTAGGTTTGCCACCGCGTTCAGGGAAATGTCGGGAACCGTCTTTCCAAAGACGATATGGAAGGCGTGCAGCGGATCAGCGCAGAGCCCCGGCAGGCCGGCGCCCTTGGCAAACTCGGCCGAAGAGTATTGCGCATAACGGTTGCCGGTCAGCGCGCGGTAGAGCGCGAGGTCGCCCTCCGTCACCGTCTGGGGCGTGGCATGCACCAGCGTCTCGCCAGGCTTGAAGTCTTCGAAGAAGTTGCCGGGATTCGACTTGGAAGTTCCGGTCTTCTGAATTGCCGCTGCGCCTGCCACGTTCGTCTCCTTGCTTGCCGGGAGGCGCGCGTCAGGCCGGAGCATTAGCTCCAGAACCGGGACGGCACGCCCAGCACGGTCTCGGCCATCACCTGCACCTGAGGGGCCGCCGAAATCAAGGTGGGCACCAGAAACGGCGCCGCCGCCACGAGACCGGCCGCAAGGGCCAGGCCCACCGCCATCACCTGTTCGTCCGCCCGCTCGGCAAACTCTTCAAAGGCCCGCGCCCCCATCACCATATAGGGCAGGCCAAAAGCCGCGAAGGCCGCAAAGGCCAGCAGGAGAACAGCAAGGACAAGCGCGAGGGTCAGCATGACGCGACCCTGCCATCAGAGGGATGATTTTCGGCGAATCCGAATGGTGAAATTTGATCGATTGGCCGTGCGGCAGTCGCTGCTGCGACAGAATTACGCGGCGTCAGACGATTTCCAGAAGCCTCTCGTTCGGTCGGCCGAGCACGGCCTTCTTCCCCTTGATGCCGATCGGCCGCTGGATAAGCTTCGGGTTCGCCGCCATCGCGGCATAGACCTCGGCGTCACTTGCGGTCTCTGCCAGTCCAGCCGCCTCGGCATCCTTCGCCCGCAGGAACACGCGCGGCGAGGCTGCTCCCATCTTCTTCGCAATGTCCTTCAGCTCCTCGGCCGACAGCCGCTCGGCCGCCGACATGTACTTGCGCACCTGCACCGTCACCCCGTTCGCCTCCAGCAGCGCCAGCCCCGTCTTCGACGAGCCGCAACCGGGATTGTGGATGAGGATATAGGTCATGAGGCGCTCCGGGATTTGGTGGGTGAGAAGTTAGGGGCGCAATCGCCTGAGTCGAGTCTCGCCGTTAAAGCCCCTTCTCCCCTGGGAGAAGAGGTTGGGGATGAGGGGGCGCAGCAGCTGAGCTTGGCGCACTATCGCTGGCGCAGCTCCCCCTCACCCCTGCCCCTCTCCCAAGGGAGAGGGGTTCTAAAAAAATTACCCCATCGCCCGGATCGCCGCATCCATCGCCACGGTCCGGCGTGCCTCGTCCAGGTGCAGCAGCTCCGTCATCTTGCCGTTGACCTTCAGCACGCCTTTCCCGGCATTCGCCGGATCGGCAAACGCCTCGATCACCGCTTTCGCCTGTTCGACATCGTGCGGGCTCGGCGCGAAGATCCGGTTGCAGTCGTCGACCTGCGAGGGGTGGATCAGCGTCTTGCCGTCGAAGCCGAGATCGCGGCCCTGTTCGCATTCGGCGCGCAGGCCGTCCTCGTTCTTGATGTCGTTATACACGCCGTCGATGGCCGTGAGGCCATAGGCGCGCGCCGCCGCCATGGATAGCTGCAGCGCCGTCTGGAAGGCGAGCCGGTCAGCGGTCATCCGGGCACGGTATTCCTTGGCGAGGTCATTGGTGCCCATCACGAAGGCGGCGAGGCGCGAGCCGATCCTGGCCGCGGCGATCTCCTTGATGTTGAGGATGGCGAGCGGCATCTCGATCATCACCCAGAGTGCAAAACCTGCTTCCGCCCCGGCCTTCGTCAGCGCCGAATCGAGCCGTTCGATATCCCGCGCGCCGGTCACCTTCGGCGCCAGCACGGCATGCGCGCCGGCCTTCACGGCCATCTCGAGATCGGCATGGCCCCATTCGGTATCGAGCCCGTTCATCCGCACGACCAGTTCGCGCTGGCCGTAGCCGCCCGCCTTCAGCGCCGCCGCAATCGCGCCGCGCGCCTCGGCCTTCATGT
>JBGTKE010000138.1:0-12615 GCA_041744775.1 Hyphomonas sp.
GCCGCCGTATCGTCCGGCGAGCCATCATCGACGACAATGATTTCATCCGGCAGCAATGTCTGTGCGAGAAGGCTCTCCAGCGTCTCGACGAGCAGCGGTCCCCGATTGTATGTCGGGATAATCACGGTCGTTTTCTCGAAGTCACCCAAAACCATCACCTGCAACAGACACTTCAATTTCCAGGATGCTCAAGGCCACGTCCGCCCCGCAAGACATTGCCGCCAACGCCCTGTCCCGGACGCCTGAAAGGAACAGCCCAGATCACGCATCCACGCGCACGTCCGCCAAATTAGCAAGTCTCATGCCTGCGCGCAGCAACCGATTAACCTTCCAGCTGCAACCGGCATGCTATTTGCGTCGGCGCAGGTCCAGATTGACCGAGAAATTCCGGACGAGGCCTCGTCCGGGCTGACAAGCGACCGATATCCATGCAGATTGCGCCCCTCTTCGCCCGCGTGTTTTCAACCGAGCCCGGCGATCCGCAACAGTCAATGGACAGGCGGCTCTTCTGGACCGCCTGCCTGCTGATCTTCGCCGTCGGCACAGCCATGCGCTTCTGGGAGCTGTCGTCTGTTCCACTCTGGCGCGATGAAGCCGTGACGCTTGGCTTTGCCCGCCTCGACCTGTGGACCATCCTGTCGAAGAATATAGACAACCATCCGCCGCTCGCCTGGGCCATCCAGCACATCTGGCATGGCATCAATCCCGACCCCGCAGCCGCCCGCGTCCCAGCGGCCACCGCCGGCTCGCTGGCTGTGCTCCTCTTCCTGCTGGCGCTCCGCGACCTCGCCGGCGAGCGCACCGCGCTTTTCGGCGGCCTGCTATTCGCCTTTTCGACCAGTCACATCCACTACAGCCAGGACGCGCGGATGTACCCGTTCCTCATCCTCGGCCTCATCCTCGCCGCCTGGGGGGCGATCGGCCATGCCCAGCCGGGCAAGCTCCGTCCACGAACCTATGCGGCGCTCTATGTCCTCGGCGGCGCGATCGCGATCTACAGCCACCTGATGGGCCTCGTCGCCATGGCAGTCATCGGCTTTGCCAGCCTTGCCAGCGGCGCGCAGGGCAGCGGCGCGCGCCAGTTCATCCGGGACTGGTTTGTCCGCAACATCATCCTGTTTGTCATGGTCCTGCCCTGGCTGGTCCTGATCCCGTCGGCCATGTCGACCTTCCCCGGCCTCGCGGATGTCAGCCCGGCGCTCTCGCACTGGTACTATCGCAATGTTGCCGGCTTCCCCGGCCTGACCGCCATCGGCGCTCCCTTCGAACTGCTCCTGCTCGCGGCGGCGGGCCTGTCGATACCAGTCGCCTGGTTCGCCCGGCAGCGCGCGCTCGCCACCTTCTTCCTCGGGATGATCATCGTCTATCCGCTGATCATCACCCTCCTGCACCTGCGCCCCGGCCAGCCCATCCTGTCCAACCGGGCAATGATGCCCATCCTCGCAGGCCTGCCCTTCGGAGCGGCCTATGCCTTCGCAATGCTGAAGCCCCGCCTCGCGGGCACTGTCCTCGCCCTGATCGTCTCGGCCGCAGCCCTGGCTTCGGCCGTCACGGGACTCCGGCACAGTGTCAAACTCGACGATTTCGGCGGCGCCTATGACTATGTCGACGCACAGGGTTTCGGCGATGCGCCGATCCTGACCTGCGACCATTTCTGCGCCGCGGCCGCCTGGGAGATCCGCAACTCCGCCACCATCCTGGATTACCGGGATGGCGGGATTATCCGGTATAGGGGCCCCGAATACTGGCAGGTTGCACGGATCTCGATGGTCAAGCTCCGGCTGGCCACCACGGAAGTCATCGACGCCGAACTTGGCGGCGGCTGGCAGGTCAAGGGCGGCCTCGAAGAGGCGCTGCTCGGACACGACAAGGTGGCTGTCTTCAATGTCTGGTGCGGAGACTGGGAACAGGCGCTGTTTGTCGAACTGGAAGCCCTCGGTTTCCGCCAGCGGGGCGAGCAGCACCGTGTCCGGGGCAAGGCCGCGACCTACACGATCATGCAGGACCCGGAAGCGCGGGTCATCCTGTTCGAGCGTTGAGGCTCAGGCCGCCGGAACATACCGCCGTGCAGCATGGCTTCAGGCTTGCATGTGGCGGACACAAGTGTCTTCTATCTGGGCCTTTCAACGACGCGTGCCCGGTGGTTCAGGCCCAACCGAGAGATTGGTAAATGAGTAGCTCAGCTTCTGCCGGTGTATCGGTCGTCGTTCCGACCTTCAACGAACGTGAAAACGTGCCCGAACTCGTGCGCCGTCTCGACAAGGTGCTCGCCGGCCTGGACTGGGAAGTCATCTTCGTCGACGACAATTCCTTTGACGGAACAGCCGATGTCGTTCGCGAAATTTCCCGCCGCGACAAGCGTGTACGCCTGATCGCCCGTCACAACCGGCGCGGCCTCTCCTCGGCCGTCATCGAAGGCGCCCTTGCAGCCTCGTCGGATATCGTCGCGGTCATGGACGGCGACCTCCAGCATGACGAAACCGTGCTGCCGCGCATGCTGCAGGTCATCACGTCCGGCGAAGCCGAACTCGTCTCGGCCAGCCGCTTCCTCACCGAGGACGGCGCCTCCGGTCTTTCCTCGGATACCCGCGTCAAGATTTCGAACACCGGCAATTCGCTGTCGAACCTCCTGTTCAAGCTCAACATGACCGACCCGCTGACCGGCTTCTTCATGATGCGCCGCAATGTCGTGCTGCGCGCGCTGCCGGAGTTGTCGGAAATCGGCTTCAAGGTGCTGATTGACCTGATCGTCTCAGCCAAGCCGCGTCCGAAGGTGAAAGAAGTTCCCTTCCAGTTCCGCTCGCGCCTGCACGGCGAGTCCAAGCTCGACAACCGCGTGATGTACGACTTCTTCCTCTTCTTCATCGAGAAGAAGGTGTCGCGCTACATTCCAGTCCCCGCGCGTTTCATTTCCTTCGCCCTCGTCAACTCGGTCGGCATCCTGGTCCACATGGCCATCCTGATGCCGGCGGTCAGCCTCGCGGGCATGACCTTCAACTCGGCGCAGTTGATGGCGACCGTGATCGCCATGCTGTTCAACTACACCGCCAACAACGCCCTCACCTACCGCGACCGCCAGCTCAAGGGACCGAAATTCTATATGGGATTCCTGATCTTCGCAGCGCTCTGCTCGGTCGGCATCCTCGGCAATATCAGCGTCGCGGCGATCATTCACGATCAGTACCAGAGCCTGTTCTATGTGCTGCCCGCGATGGCCGGCGCATTCATCACGGTAGTCTGGAACTATGTGGCCACCCAGGCCTTCGTCTGGGGCAACAACCGCTTCCGCAGGCCCGCCAGGCGTCAACAGCCGGCAGTAGTCGCAGACCCCGCACCGCGGGCGAATTAACGCTACCCCGACTCGCCCGGCACTGGCATAGCGATTGCAGTCCTTCCCGGACTGAAGGGCTGGCCGCCGCAAGAGTTAATGTCACGCCAGCGGCCTGGTGTTGGAGTATCGCGCAATGAATACCGTAGAGCCTCAGTCTGCGTCCCTCGTCCAGAAAGTGCAGCAAATCCTGCACACCCATCAGCAGCTGGTGAAGTATGTCCTGATCGGCGCGACCGCCAGCCTGATCGACCTGGTGCTCTTCTTCGTCCTCTTCAACTTCGCGCATACGAGCGAACTCGTCGCTCACTCGGTCTCGGTGCCGACGGCTGTCGTCTTCAGCTTCGTCGTCAACGCTCGCCACAATTTCAAGACGACCGATCACGCCGCGCTCCGGTTCCTGTCTTTCTGCATTGTCTGCACGATAGGCTACGTTGTCGGCTACAGTGTCATCCTCGCCACGCAGAGCGTGCTCGAGGCGCAAGCCGTCGCCGCAAACATTGGCAAGGTCCTCTCGCTGCCGGTTGTTTTTGTCGTCCAGTTCCTCCTCAATTCGCGCATCACCTTCCGGAAATCGGCGGCCTGAGCGCCGCAATCAGGGTATCTCTACAATGGCAAACATCGGCATCATCGGCGGCGGACTTACAGGCATCACGACTGCATATCGTCTCATCCAGCAGGGCCACAAGGTCACGATCTTCGAGGCCTCGGGCTATCTCGGCGGCCTCGCGGCCGGCTTTGAGCTGGCCGGCCACCGCGTCGAGCATGCCTATCACTTCCTCTACAAGACCGACGAATACATCCTCGGTCTGGTCAAGGAACTCGGCCTGGAAGACAAGCTGACCTTCCATAAATCCTCCGTGTCCACGTATTACGGCGACACGCTCTACCCGATGGAAACGCCGATCGACCTGATCAAGTTCAAGCCAATCAGCTTCATCGACCGCATCCGCGCCGGCGTCACGGTGCTCTACCTCCAGCGCGTCAAGAACTGGCGCAAGCTGGAGAACATCACCGCGCTCGACTGGCTGCGCAAATATGGCGGCCGCTCGGTCAGCGACGTGATCTGGGAGCCCCTGCTGCGCGGCAAGTTCGACCGCTATTTCGACAAGGTCACGATGTCCTGGCTTTGGGGCCGCGTGCTCCAGCGCGTCGACAGCCGCGATGCAAAACTGGGCGGCGAAGCCCTCGGCTACTTCAAGGGCGGCTTCCGCACGATCATCGACGCGCTCGTCGGCCCGATCACCGCCGCCGGCGCCGACATCCGCCTCAGCACCCCGGTCTCGAAACTGACGCATAACCCGGTCACCGGTCAGGTGACGGTCACCACGGCGAACGGCGAAGACTCCTTCGACCGCGTGCTGGCGACTGTGCCGAGCCATGTGCTCGCCAAGATGATCGCTGGCTATGAGGCCGCCGATCCCACCTATTTCAGCAAGCTGCGCTCAATCGACTATCTCGACGCCGTCGTCCAGGTCTTCGCCACCAGGCAGAAGTTCACCAAATACTACTGGCACAACATCAACACGCCGAACTCGCCTTTCGTGGTGTTCCTCAGCCTCACCAACCTTGTCGGGTCCGAACGCTTCGACGGCCTCAACATCTATTATATCGGCGACTACGTGCCGCCCGAGCATGAGTACATGTCGGCCGACAAGGATGAGCTCAAGAAGCGCTGGTATGGCGAGTTGAAGAAGATCTTTCCCGAGTTCGATGAAACGCAGGTCGTCGATGACGCCCTCTTCAAGATGCGCAACGCCCAGCACATCGTCGATATCGGCTTCGAGCAGAACAAGCTCGTGCCCTATGAGACTCCGTGTCCCGGCGTGCTGATGTGCAACTTCTCGCAGATCTACCCGATGGACCGCGGCACCAACTATGCCGTACGCGACGGAAACGCGATGGCGAAGAAGATCATCGAAAGCCTCACCAACACCCACACGAACTCGGCGAAAAAAGAGCTGGTCTGACGGCCGACCATGTCTGTCGCAACACCAGCAACGCCCGCCGCGCCGCCCCCCGAGTCCAGCCGGCTTGCTGCGCTCGACGGATTGCGCGGTATCGCGGCGCTGCTGGTCGTCGTCTATCATTACACAGCGCGCTGGACGTTCCAGGAAAACGGCGAGTCGCTCTACCCGCACGGCGACGGCTTGCTCGAAGCCCTGCCTTTCCTCAACCTTCTCGGACTCTACGGCATCAGCCTGTTCTTCCTGATTTCCGGCTTCGTCATCTTCATGACGCTGGAACTCTCGACCGGCATTGCCAACTTCGCCGTCCGCCGCGCCAGCCGCCTCTGGCCGACCATGATCGTCTGCGCCACGCTGACGACCCTGCTGATCTCTCTGTCGGGAATCCACCTCCGGTTCGAGAGCCTTGCGCAGTGGGAAGTCCGGCCCATCGAATACCTGAGCTCCATCGTCTTCGTTGACCCGGCCTTCGTGGGAGGCCTTCTCAAGATCGACAATCTCACCTGGGTCGACGGCGTCTACTGGACCCTCTGGATCGAGGTTCGCTTCTACGCTCTGGTCGCGCTGGTCTACTGGCTGACCTCCGGCGGGCAGCGCTTCATCTGGGCCTGGCTGGCCATTCAGATGGTCTCGGTCCTGATGCTTGAAACGATCGAACTGACAAGCTTCGAACCGCACTGGATCCTGAACCTGATCTTCCAGCCCTATTACCTGTCCTGGTTCTCCTTCGGCATCTGCGGCCTTCTCTACTGGAAGGGCCGGGTATCGGCGCCGATGATCGCGATGGCGCTCCTGTCTCTCGTCGGCATCGCATCAAGCGGCGAATCATCCGCGACACATATGCCGAGTGTCTCGTCGCAGGGTCACATCCTCCTGAACGTCGTCGTCATCGCGACATTCGCCTTGTTCCTCGTCAGGTCACCCGCGATCAAGCTGTTCGAGAACCGCTGGGCGATCACGCTCGGCCTCGCCTCCTATCCGCTCTACATGTTTTACGAACGGGTCGGCGTCATCGGCATGACGGCGCTGAATGACCTCGGCGTTCCGCCGCTTGTGATCCTGCCAGTGATGTTCGTCGCCGTGATCGGATTTGCGATCCTGCTGCACCGGTTCATGGAGAACCCGTCGAAGGCGCTGATGTTGTCCAAAGGCATGCCAGCCGCGAAGTATATGGAAAAGACTTGGCCGGTACTTGCCTTTCGCCGGAACAAGCCCGAACAGGTTTGATCGACATGGGAGAGAGCATCGCCGGTGCCCGCAATGACGCTGGCAGGCTGGTTTTTCTGGAACACGCAATACCATTGATTTCAATTATCGCTTGCTCCTGGCAAGCCGCCTGACCGACAAGCCTAGAGGGCCTAGATGACCGAACCCGTTTCACCAAAGTCCGCCGCGTGGGCACCTGTTCAGGCGCTGCAAAATGCCGTGAATGAGGCAGGGCGTTGGCTTCTCGCCCTGCCGCTCTGGGCGAAAATCGGCCTCGGCGGCGCGATTGCCGCCGGCTTCTTGGGCCTCTTCCTGTTCCTCGGCTTCATGGTCAACCAGCACCAGGTGTTCCCGGCCAAACTGTTCGCCCGCGTCGATGGCAAGCTCCAGCAATTCCTTCTGGCGCGCGCGGCGCCTGTCCCGGAGCTTTCCGGCACCTTCCGGTCGACCCTGATCGACCTCGACCTGCAGTCAGCCTCGGTCAATACCGGGCGCGATACGACCGACTCTAATCTTCTGAATGAGTCCGGCGGCGGTCTCACTTCGTTCGGTGACGACGTTCTTCTGCTGGCCTATGACGGCCAGATCTACGCGGGTTCCTCAGCCGAAACGGTGCGCCAGACCGCCGTCGCCGGACCCGGCAATAACCGTGCCGCCTATATCGAGTATGCCTCCATGCCGGAACACGAAGGCACCTATTTCTTCCGGCACGGCTACCTGCGCTATAACGACCTCCTCCATTTCAGCAACGCCGAGGGCCAGGGCCTCATCGCATCGTATACGGAGTATCATCCGGACCGTACCTGCTACACCAACACGCTGGCACGCCTCGACATCGACCCCGCGATCACATCCATTGACGCCGTTTCCGCCGCGCCGTCCGACTGGAACGTCATCTACCGCACGCAGCCCTGCATGCCGTTCAAGCCCCGCCACTATGCCCTGGAAGGTCAGATGGCTTCCGGCGCGCTGGCCTTCGAAGCGCCGTCCACAGTCTACCTGACCAGCGGCGACTTCCACTGGGACGGGATGCGTTCGGACGGCGAACTGATCGCCCAGAATCCGGAGGCCGGATACGGCAAGGTCCTGCGCGTCGACATCGACACCGGCGCCGGCGAAATCGTCTCGATGGGCCACCGCAACATGCAGGGTATCACCTTCGCCTCGGATGGCCGCCTGTTCGTCTCGGAACACGGCCCGAATGGCGGCGATGAACTCAACGTCATCGAGCAGGGCGGCAACTATGGCTGGCCGCTCACCTCGCTCGGCATCAGCTATTCCGGCGCGCCGCTTCCGGACGCGGAACTCTATGGCCGCCATAGCGGTTTCATCGCCCCCGTCTTTGCCTGGGTACCGTCCGTGGCCATTTCGGCGCTGATCGAAGTCCGGAACTTTGACGACAGCTGGAACGGCGACCTGCTGGCCGGCTCGCTGTCAGACCAGAGCCTCCACCGCATTCGCTTCGCGGATGGCGAACCGATCTATTCCGAACGCATCCCGATCGGTGCGCGCATCCGCGACCTCCATCAGCATACGGATGGCCGCCTCGTGATCTGGACCGATGAGCTGCGTCTCGCCTTCATCTCGCCAAAGCCGCGCGTCGATCACAATGCGCGCCTCGACAAACATGTCAGCGACTGGCACCTGCCGGCCGCCCGTGCGGATCGCCTGCGCCAGACACTCGACTCATGCGCAGAATGCCACTCATTCGCGCTCGGAGACAACACCAAGGCCCCGAGCCTCGCGCGCGCGGCCCGCAGCGAAATCGCGTCCACGGAGTATGCTGGCTATACCGAGGCCCTGAAGAGCAAGGGCGGGACTTGGGACCATGCGGCCCTGACCGCCTATCTGCGCGACCCGCAGGCCTTTGCGCCCGGCACCAGCATGCCGGATCAGCAGCTGACCGACCCCGCCACCCTGAAAGATGTCGTGGATTTCCTTGAATCCATCGAAGGCGATTTCTAGGCGAGCGCCAGAAGGCGCTTCGCGATCTCTTCGATCCGGCCCCAGTTGCCGGCGGTGATGTCGGCCTGGCTGGCGATCCAGGAACCGCCGATGGCGAACACGTTGGGCAGGCTGAGATAGGTTTGCACCTCGCTCTCGCCGATGCCGCCGGTCGGCATGAACCGAAGGTGCGGCAACGGCCCGGCCAACGCCTTCAGCGCCGGGGCGCCGCCGGCAATCGACGCCGGAAACAGTTTCAGCCGGGCGAAGCCTTCCTCATGCCGGGCCATCGCTTCGCTCGCCGTCGCGATGCCGGGGATCATGATATGCTCGCGCCCGCGCAGCGCGTCGCGCAGGCCCGGTGACATGCCCGGCGAGACGAGGAACTCCGCGCCTGCCGCTAATGCGGCGTCTACGTCCTGACCCGTAAGCACCGTGCCGGCACCGACCAGCAGTTCCGGCGCCTCGGCGCGCATCGCGGCGATTGCTTCGAGACCCGCTGGGGTCCGCAGGGTGACTTCCGCGATCGTGATCCCCGCCTTGGCCAGCGTCCGCGCCAGCGGCGCCGCCTGGCGCGCCGAGTCCACGACGATGACCGGAACGACCGGCGCCTTGCGTGCGGCCGCATCGAGTTTCAGAAGATTGACGGACATGGGCGGGTCCTGAAGGCCGGAAAACGCAACGCCGCGCTGGTTCAGCCCGGCAAGGTTGTAGTGGCGCGGCTCGCGGCGAAAAACAAGCACCTCGGCGCCAATTGAATCCGGGTGTCAGGCCGCCACAGCGGCCCGCACCGCCGACCGGTCCAGCACGCCCGGCTGGTCCCAGTCCCCTTCCGGCCGGATGATCTGCAGCGGATCCGCCCGGATCGTCAGTGCCTGCGGGTGCGGCGCGATCGGGATTTCCATCTCGCAGTAGTCGAAATCCGAGAAGGCAAAATGCGCCCGCCCGGTTACCACCCGGCAGCGGAACACCCGGCTCCAGACCGGCCAGAGCCGCGACTGGATCTGCGCCAGCGCGACCCGGTAGCCCTTGCGCGAGATCACCTCGCAGGTCTCCGCCATCAGCACCCGCAGCGCCGGTGTGCCCCGGTAAGCCGGAATGATGGTCGAGCGCTCGATCTTGGCGAAATCCGCAAACCAGCGCACCCGGCAGGTGCCCGCCGGACGCGTGCCTTCGCGCACAAGGAAGTGGGTGCAGGAAAAATCATTCCCGTCATATTCCTCCTCATACGGACAATCCCGCTCGGCCATGTAGACCGCGGCGCGCAGCGTCATTGCCTGTTGGTACTCCTCCAGCGTCCGCACCGGCCCGGCCGAAAACTGCGCCAGCATCGCGGGCTCGAGCGGCCGCGTCAGCGACAGTTCGCCGAAGTCCGGGCGCGGTCTCATGCCGCCTGCTCCTGCGACACCGGCAGCGGGTCCTGCCCCCAGAGGTCCGGTAGCCCGCCCTCAATGGCATGGAAGCCGAGCGACGCCATCGAGCGCTTGCCATCCTCCGTCGCCCCGCGCGCAAAGCAGGGCACAGGCGCAAAAAATTCCAGCCGCGTGATCCCCGCCGCCATCATCACCCGCCGCCGCGACTCCTTCGTCGCCCCGGCATAGACGCCGATGTAGACGCCGCCGCACGGCTCGCCTTCACAACAGATGTGCGCCAGCGACGGCCAGGCCGGTACGAAGCTGCCGTCGCGCACCGCCGCCACGCCCTCGGCGCTCAGTGGCACGGTGATGAACACCCCGTCCACCGGGTCGCCCGTCACCCAGCCTGCCATGCCGGTCAGCCCTTCGATCCAGTGGATCGACGCCGGTGTCGCCATCGTCTGACCGGTCAACTTCTCCGCGAGCGCGAGCCCCGCCTCCAGCTCGACATAGCTCGCTCGCCGGAATTCAAACTCACCCGCGCGCCGGGCAAGACCGGCATAGTCGATCCGGGCTTCAGACATGAACAGCCTCCGCGACTACGCCTTCTGCGTGCATTTCCCGAAAACTCTCTCACAAGTTTCAGTACGCTGCAAGCCCAGACTCGCGGAGAAGTTGTGGAAGGTTCAGACCGCAAGTCCCTGAAGCGCCGCCGCCGTTTCGCGCGCCTGCTCCGGCGATCCGAACAGCTGGCGGTTCACGCCGATCCGCTTGAACCAGTAGTGCAGGCCGACGAGATCGGTGAAGCCCATGCCGCCATGCACCTCGGTCGAGGTGCGGGCGATGAAGGTGCCGGCCTCAGCCATATAAGCCTTTGCGAGGTTGGCCATCACAGGGCCTTCGGCGTCGCCGATGTCGAGCGCGTGGGCGGCATGCCAGATCAGGGCGCGGCCGGGTTCGAGCTTCGCGGCCATTTCGGCGCACATGTGCTTGACCGCCTGGAACGAGCCGATCACCCGGCCGAATTGCTGGCGTTCGGCGGCGTAGGCGACCGCCTTGTCGAGCATCGCCTGGGCTGAGCCGAGGGTGTCAGCGGCGATCAGCAGGCGAGCGACGGCGAGGAAGCGGTCACCGGTTTCCGGCGACGCAACGGGCTTTGCGCCCGCAAATTTCACCTCATGGAATGCACGCGTTTTATCAATCGTTCTCATCTGGACTACATTTTTTATCGCTTCGACGACATGCAGTTGCCCTTTTTTATCGGCTGCAAGCAGGTGCGTGGCCCCTTCAACATTCATCGCCAGAAGCGACTTGCCCGAGAGCTTTCCCTTCGCGAGGGACAACCCCGCCCCATCCCGGCGCGAGGTGAGTTCCGTCACCGCCAGCCCGAACTTTGCCTCGCCTGCCGCGATCAGAGTCAGCAAGTCGGGGTACGCCCCGAGTACCGTTGCCGCGAGGGTGCTCGCGAGGAAGCCTGACGGCGCGATATGGTAGCCGAGCGCTTCCTGCACCAGGCAGGCATCCAGCAGGCCAAGACCGAGTCCGCCGGCGTCTTCCGGGACGAGCAGGGAGGCTAGGCCGAATTCCGACAGCGCGGTTTCCAGTGCGCCGTAGGCTTCGGCATCGCCCACAGCGATCTTGCGGATCTGGTCGAGCGAGGCTGCGCCGGAGAGGACGCCCTTCAGGCTGTCCTGCAGCAGGCGCTGGTCTTCGGAGAGTGCAAATTCCATCCGCCTACGCCTTCGCCAGTTTGGGTTCGCGCGGCATGCCGAGGCCGCGTTCCGCGATGATGTTCTTCTGGATCTGCGCCGTGCCGCCGCCGATGATCAAGCCGAGGTCGTACATGTAGCGCCATTGCCAGCTGCCTTCGCTGCGCAGATGTTCGCCCTCCTCATAGAGGATACCAAGTTCGCCGAGCGCATCGATGGCGAGGCGGGCGATCTCGTGGTTGAGATCGCAGCCATTCAGCTTGACGATCAGCCCGGCAAGGCTCGCCGGCTCACCCTTCAGGCGGCTCGTCGTGATCCGCAGTCCGTTCGCCTGCATGGCGTAGACTTCCGACTGGAGTTTCATCAACCGGTCGCGCAACAGCGGATTGTCGATAAGGCGCTGGCCGTTGACGCTTTCGTCTTTCATCAAGGTGACGAGTTCGAGGAAGCGCGCCTTGGTGGCGTTCGGGTCGCCGAGCATGCCGCGCTCGTGCGTCAGCGTGGCGTTCGCGACCTGCCAGCCGACATTCGGCTTCGCGATCACACCGCTCTTCGGTACACGGACATTCGTGAAGAACACTTCGTTGAAGTTCGCACTGCCGGTCATGTCGACCAGCGGGCGCACCTCGATGCCGGGCGTCGACATCGGGAAGGTGATATAGGTGATGCCCTCATGCTTCTTGGCGGACGGATCCGTGCGCACGAGGCAGAAGATCATGTCGGCCTGCTTGGCGGTCGAGGTCCAGATCTTCGAGCCGTTGATGATGTAGTCGTCGCCGTCTTCCACCGCCGCCGTGCGAACCGCTGCAAGGTCCGATCCCGCGCCCGGCTCCGAATAGCCCTGGCACCAGATCATCTCGCCTTCGATGGTGGGGCGGATATAGGCCTGTTTCTGCGCCTCGGTGCCGAGTTCAAGCAAGGTGGGTACGAGCATCGAAATGCCCTGCCCGGCCATCGGCCCCGGAATGCGGGTGCGCGCGAATTCCTCGGCGATGATGCGCGCCTTCAGGATATCCGGCTCGGCGCCATAGCCGCCATAGGCCTTCGGGATCGTGCGCGCGGCGAGGCCGTGCTCGATCAGCAGCTGCTGCCAGGCGATGCGCCGT
>JBGTKE010000139.1:0-4105 GCA_041744775.1 Hyphomonas sp.
CGCTCTGCGCTACCGGCACGCCCTACCGGTTCCAGGTTCGCCCGGCCGATGCCTCGCGCGTGATGATCTTCCTGAACGGCGGCGGCGCCTGCTGGTCGGGCGACCTGTGCGATCCGGGCGGCGGGGCAGGCGCCTACACGCCGTTCGCAGAGATGGACGCCAACAATGCGGCCAGCAAGGCGGGCGCCTTCGACGCGGCCAATCCGGAAAACCCGTTCGCCGGCTGGACGCAGGTATTCGTGTCCTACTGCACCGGCGACGCGCATCTCGGCGACCGGGACGCGGTCTACACGACAAGCGCCGGCAAGGACCTGACCATCCACCACCGGGGCAAGGCGAACGTCCAGTCGGCGCTCGACTGGGTGTATGCGAACTATCCCGCGCCGGAGCGCATCTTCGTCGGTGGCGGCAGCGCCGGGGCGATTGCCTCGCCGTTCTATGCGGGCGTCGTGGCCGATCATTATCCGCAGGCGGAGGTTGTCCAGTATGCCGGCGGGGCGGGCGGCTACCGCGCCGGGGCGGTGTCCGGCCTGCTCGAGAGCTGGGGCACGTTCGAGACCATGCCGGACTGGCCGGAACTTTCCGGGTTTGACCGGGCCACCTTCACCACCGAGAACTTCTACCGCCTGACCGCTGCGCGCCATCCGGACATGCGGATGAGCCAGTTCAACAATGTCGATGACGAGGTCCAGCAGATGTTCCTCACCCTGATGGGGGTGAGCGAGCCGGTGCGGGGATTGTTACAGGCGAACATTGATGAGCTGGCTGAGGATGTCCCCAACTTCCGGTTCTACTCGGCCGCCGGCAAGGACCACACATTGCTGCGCTATGACCGTCTGTACACGACGACCACCGGCGGAATGCGGGCGGTCGACTGGGTGCGGGACATTGCGGAAGGGCGGGACGTGGAGAGTGTGAGCTGCGGGGCGGAGGGGTGTGACTAAATAAACTTGCACCAGTGTGCGACCGACCCCTCTCCCTCGGGAGAGGGGCAGGGGTGAGGGGGCGCTACGCCGGCCAATATTGATGACAGTGGAAGCGTTGCGTCCCCTCATCCCCAACCCCTTCTCCCAAGGGAGAAGGGGCTAAGAATGCTGCTAACCCAGCCGCTCCAGCACCTTCGCCCGGCCGATCAGCGGCAGCACGGCGCCCATGTCGGGGCCGTGTTCCATGCCGGTCAGCGCCTTGCGCAGAGGCATGAACAGGCCGCGGCCTTTGCGGCCGGTGGCGGTTTTCAGGGCGTTCGTCCATACGCTCCAGCTGGCGCCGGTGAGTTCGCCTGAAGGCAGATGCGCGCCAGCGGCGGCGATGAAGTCCTTGTCCTCGGAGGCGACTTCCGGGGAGGCCGCGCCGAAGATCACTTCGACCCAGTTCTTCGCGTCGCTGACCCGCGCGCAGTTCTCGCGCACGGCCAGCCAGAAGGCTTCATTCTCCGCCCTCGGATCAATTGCCTTGAGCCGCGCCTGCGCTTCGGCAAACGGCATGGCGTGAACCAGCGCCGCGTTGAGGCTTTCAAGATCCGCCTCGTCGAAGCGGGCCGGGGCGCGGCCGATCTTGGAGAAGGAGAACTCGGCGGCGAGCTCCGCCAGCGTGTTGAGGGGCTCGATATTGTCCGATGTGCCGAGCTTGGCGAGGTGGCTGCAGATCGCCATCGCCTCGATGCCCTGCGCGCGCAGTTCGCCCACGGACAAGGACCCGATCCGTTTCGACAGGGCCGAGCCATCGGCGCCGACCAGCAGCGGCATGTGCGCCATCTCCGGCGACTTGCCTCCGAGGGCCATAAAGATCTCGATCTGGGCGCCCGAGTTCGTCACATGGTCTTCGCCGCGCACGACATGCGTGATGCCGGCCTCGATATCATCGACCACCGAGGGGAGCGTGTAGAGATAGCTGCCATCCTCACGGATCAGCACGGGGTCCGACACCGAAGACGTGTCGATGCTCTGCGGGCCGCGCACGAGGTCGTTCCACTCGACGCGCTCGCCCGACAGCTTGAAGCGCCAGTGGGGCTTCAGGCCCGAGGCTTCGAGCTTCGCGCGCTCTTCGGCGGTGAGGTTCAGCGCCGCGCGGTCATACACCGGAGGCCGCCCGCGCGACTGGGCGATCTTGCGTTTGACGTCGAGTTCCTCAGCCGTCTCGTAGGCCGGATAGAGCAGACCCATGTCGCGCAGCTTGTCAGCCGCCTCATCGTAGATGCCGACACGCTCGGACTGGTTGAACGTGTCCGCCCAGACGAGGCCGAGCCAGGTCAGGTCTTCCTTGAGGATGGCCTCGTTTTCCTTCGTTGAGCGTTCGAGGTCGGTATCGTCGATCCGCAGGATGAAATGGCCGCCCTGGCCCTGCGAAAACAGCCAGTTCACCAGGGCCGTGCGCACGTTGCCGACATGCAGGCGGCCCGTGGGCGAGGGGGCGAATCGGACAATCGGGGCGGTCATGGCGGCAGGGCCTTCCGGGCTGGGAAAGGCGCTTTCGACATCAAATCGGGACAAAAGCCAAGCGCCTCGGCCATATTCTTGCTATTGTTTTGTTTAACGAGCATCTACCTAGACGCAATTCCGGGAGAGGGTCATGAGAATCGGCTGGGTATTGGCGGGCGCGCTGCTTCTTGCGGCGTGCGGGCGAAATGAGGGGACATCGCCGGAAACGGCGGCGGTGGGCGCCGGCCCTGATGCCGCCGCAGCGGCGGCAGAGCAGGCGGCCCGGCCGTCGCTCGATTACGGGGCGATCTCCGGATATGACGATAGCTGGTTCCTCAGCCCCGGCTGGCCGGGGGAATACCCGCCGGGGTTTGCGGTGCTCGACGCCGACGTGAAAGTGCCGGCCCGCGCGCGGCCGAACCCGACCGATCCGCAGGATATCAGCTGCCTCCTGCCGCAATATGCGAACTACCAGCTCTGGAACAATGCGCGCGCTGACCAGGACAAGCTCGAGTATTTCGTGGCGACGAAGAAGGTACCGGTCACGGTACTCGAGGATGCCGAGATCGAGTTTGTCGGCGCCAACGGGATCGAGATGCTCAGCCTCAAACAGGGCGACCAGCTGACCTACCTTCGCTATATCGGCGAGGGCTTTACGGTGCTCGAGTTCAACGGGCGCGAATTCGACATCAACGAGGGCGAGCTTTCGAATGTCACTGACATTGCCAATACCTCGCTCGAGGAGAATCTCTGGGTCCGCGTCACCTGCCTCGGCGGGAAACAGGCCTGGCTGATGTTCGATGAAGTGATCGAGGAAGCGGGCGTCTACCCCTCGCCGATCACAGGCTATGGCGATGCGTCCGACATCGCGCCGGGGGATGTGGATGCGGTGCGCGAGGCGATCGCGACCGACGCCTACGGCGTCAATGCGCAGAACCTGGAAATCACTCCGCCATCGGAGGAATAGGCCCCGGACACGGGGACGCCAGGCACCAGGGAGGGGCGGCCTGATCAAGCGCGGCGCCAAGCTGCTCTTCGTCTATGCCGAGATGGGCGCCAAGGGCGCCCGCTGCAAAAAAGAAAAAGCTCATCCTGAGCGAAGTCGAAGGATGGGCAACAAAGAGCGCGGGCTCGGCTTGGCCCATCCTTCGACTTCGCTCAGGATGAGCAGCGTTTTTTTTGCGGGCTCACCTCTGCCACGCGCTCAAGCCCGCATCAGTTTCCCCATCGCCTTTGCGACCTTCACGGCAAACGGCCGGGCGACCGGAAACACTTCGGTTACCGAGAAATAGATGTGCACCATGCCCTCGGCGACCATCAGCTGGGTCAGCACGCCGGCATCTGACAGATGTTTCGCGATCGCGACGCCTTCGTCATGCAGCACGTCGATCTCGGCCGGAGCGATGATCGAGGGCGGCAGGCCGGAAAGATCAGCGCCGAGGAAGTTCAGGGCGGGGTCTGCCGGGTCGGCGGGATCCTGGAAATAGGCTGCCACGAAACCGTCCATCGAGTCGGTGCTGAGCAGGCTGTTATTGCGCGACTCGCGGCCCGCAGCGATTTCATCCGTCAGCGGAGGGCCCATCACGACGCCGGGCACGATGGCGAGCAAGGCCTTGATCGACGGGCCGCCGCTCTTCTTGGCGCGCAGGGCGCAGTAGAGGGCGAGATGGCCGCCCGCGCTGTCGCCG
>JBGTKE010000140.1:0-11237 GCA_041744775.1 Hyphomonas sp.
AGTCCGGCGAGCGCGGGACGGTCGCGGTCGGCGTCCGAGATCACCAGTTCGCTGAGCGGCCAGGCGAGGAGTGCATCGGCGATACGGGCGGGTTCCAGCGCGGCCAATTCGAACAGGCCGGTCGAGACATCGCAGACCGCAAGCGCCGCCTCGCCGTGCCCCGTGAAGGCGAGGGCTGCGAGCGCCTGGCCCTGACGGGCCGGCAGCAGGGTTTCCTCGGTGAGCGTGCCCGGCGTTACAACCCGCACGATTTCGCGCCGGACGATGGATTTCGAGCCGCGTTTCTTCGCTTCGGCGGGGCTCTCGGTCTGCTCGCATACGGCGACCCGGCAACCGGCCTTGATCAGGCGGGCGAGATAGCCGTCCGCCGCGTGATAGGGCACGCCCGCCATCGGAATCGGTGCGCCGTCATGCTCGCCGCGCGAGGTCAATGTGATGTCGAGAATGCCGGCGGCGGTGACGGCATCGTCAAAGAACAGCTCGTAGAAATCGCCCATCCGGAAGAACAGGAGCGCCTCCGGCTGCGCCGCCTTGATCGACAGGTATTGCGCCATGAACGGCGTCGGCTCGGACGCGGCGGCAGCAGTCGGGGATTTCGGGGCGGTGTCTGGCATGGCGCGGCAAGCTAGCCGGACGCGGGGGGATTCGCAAAGCCGAAGGCTGCGACTGTGCGGATTTGACTGTTGGCAGGCGCTTCGGCGCGCCGTAGACGAGAAACGACCTCCTTGCAGAACCGATAAGAGCCAACATGACCACGCAGCGTCCGAGCTTCACCGATCAGGAAGCCCTCGATTTCCACTCGCATCCGACGGCCGGTAAGATCTCGATGATCCCGACCAAGCCGATGAGCACGCAGCGGGACCTGTCGCTCGCCTACAGCCCCGGCGTGGCCATTCCTGTGCTGGCGATCGCCGGGAACGAGGACCTCGCGTACGACTACACGTCCAAGGGCAACCTCGTGGCGGTGATCACGAACGGCACGGCCATTCTCGGTCTGGGCAATCTCGGTCCGATGGCGTCGAAGCCCGTGATGGAGGGCAAGGCCGTCCTCTTCAAGCGCTTTGCGGATATCGACAGCTTCGACATCGAAGTGAACACGCGCGACGCGGAGGATTTCATCCGTACCGTGCGCAATATCGGCGCGACCTGGGGCGGCATCAACCTGGAGGACATTTCGTCGCCCGATTGCTTCATCATCGAGAGCCGCCTGCGCGAAGAGCTCGATATCCCGGTCTTCCACGATGACCAGCACGGCACGGCGATCATCGCCGCGGCCGGCCTGATCAACGCCTGCCACATCACCGGCCGCAAGCTTTCAGATGTGAAGGTCGCCGTTTCCGGCGCCGGCGCGGCGGGCCTGTCGGTCGCCGGCCTCATCCGCCACCTCGGCGTGAAGGGCGAGAACATCCTGCTCTGCGATACGGCCGGCGTGGTGTACGAAGGCCGCACGGAAAAGATGGACCAGTTCAAGTCAGCCTTCGCCGTGAAGACCAAGAAGCGGACGCTCTCCGAAGCGATGGACGGCGCCGACGTGTTCCTCGGCCTGTCGGTCAAGGGCGCGGTGACCAGGGACATGGTGGAATCCATGGCCAAGAACCCGATCATCTTCGCGATGGCCAACCCCGATCCGGAGATCACGCCGGAAGACATCAAGTCCGTGCGCAGCGATGCAATCATCGCGACGGGCCGGTCGGACTATCCCAACCAGGTCAACAATGTTCTCGGCTTTCCTTACATCTTCCGCGGCGCGCTGGATGTCCGTGCACGGAGCATCAATGAGGAGATGAAGGTCGCTGCCGCGCGCGCGCTGGCAGAACTCGCACGCGAAGACGTTCCGGACGAAGTGGCCGCAGCCTATCACGGCGCCCGCCCGACCTTCGGCCGGGACTATATCATCCCGACCCCGTTCGACCCGCGCCTGATCAGCTTCGTGCCGCCGCTGGTGGCGCAGGCCGCGATGGAAACGGGTGTCGCCCGCAAGCCGATCACGGATATGCACGCCTACCGGCAAAGCCTCGTGCGCCGCGCCGACCCGTCGGCTGCCTTCCTGCAGGGCGTGCAAGCGCGTTGCCGCGAACTGAAGCGCCGGATCGTTTTCGCCGAAGGCGAAGAACCCGCCGTGGTGCGCGCCGCCTGGAGCTTCAAGAACCAGGGTCTCGGCGAACCGATCCTGATCGGCCGCGAAGCGCAGGTCGCGGCGACCATGGAACAGATGGGCGTGCCGGCCGGTTCGCTCGACATTATCAATGCGCGCCTGTCCGACAACAATCCCGTGTATGTCGACCTGCTGTACCAGCGCCTGCAGCGCAAAGGCTATCTCAAGCGCGATGCCCAGCGCCTCGTGAACCAGGACCGCAACGTGTTTGGCTGCTGCATGCTGAAAAACGGCGATGCCGACGGAATGGTGACCGGTGTGACGCGCGCCTACGATGCCGCCCTGACGGACGCCCTGCTCGTGCTGGACCCGATCGGACAGGCCGTGATCGGCATGTCGATGGTCATCAACATGGGCAAGACGATCTTCATCGCGGACACCAGCGTCAACGAACTGCCGGACGGGAAAACCCTCGCCAACATCGCGCTGGAAGCCGTGCGGGCCGTGCGCAGCGTCGGCATTGCGCCCCGCGTGGCGTTCCTCTCCTATTCAACTTTCGGCAATCCGATGGGCGAGCGCGGCGACAAGGTGCGCGATGCGGTCTGCATCCTCGACCGGATGGAAGGACTCGATTTTGAGTACGAAGGCGACATGAACGCGGACGTCGCGCTCAATCCGAACCACCGGTTGCTGTACCCCTTCTCGCGCCTGACCGGGCCGGCCAACGTGCTCGTGATGCCCGCCATCCACTCGGCGTCGATTGCCACGAACCTGCTGGAGCAGATGAGCCGGGCGACGATCATCGGGCCGATGCTGCTGGGCCTCGAAAAACCGGTGCAGATCGCCTCGCTCGGCGCAACCGTCGGCGATATCGTGGACCTTGCGTCGCTGGCCGCGTTCGATATCGACCAGGTGCACCGCGCCTGACGGTTTACAAAGCCAGCAGCGATTTGGCCGGGGCTTCGCGGGCCTGCCGGAACCATTCGAAGGCGGACAGGGCAACGGCAATGCCGCCGAGCCAGAAAGTCAGGATGAAGACGTAGTAATAGCCCTGTGTCTCGATCATCGCGCCGAGCCAGGGCCGGCCGAGCGTGCCGATCAGCATGGTGAGCGAAGCCAGCAGAGCATATTGCACGGCGGCAAAGCGCGGGTTCACGACCGAGGTGAGATAGGCGACGACGGCCACGCTGGCGAAACCGCCCGCGAGGTTCTCGCCGGCGATGGCGATCATCAGGCGCGCCATGCGCTCGCCGGCTTCCGCGCCCTGCCCTTCCGGTGAAATCTGCGCGGCCCAACCGGCAAAGGTGCGGACCGGGTCAGCCAGCCAGGTCCATTCGAGAAACGCGTCGATGGCAAAACCTCCGCGTGACAAGTCCGCGAACAGAAGGTTGGTCGCGGCCGCCAGAATGGCGCCTGCGACTAGCACGGGCATACGGCCCACGAAACTGATCACGACAGCGCCGATGGCAGCGCCGGCCACGGTCATCAGGACACCGAAGAACTTGGAGGCCACCGCGACGTCTGCCATCGTGTGGTGAAGCGCGCCGAACCGGTCGTCGAGATAGAAAGGATAGGCAAACGAGCCCCAGACCGAATCGGTGAACCGGTAGGTCAGCGCCAACAGCAGGACGAGCAGGGCGCCCCAGCGCAGCCGGCCGATCAGGTCCATCAGCGGATCGAAGATCGAGCGGAACACGGCGCGCATGATCCGGGCGGACGGTGCTTCGCCGGTCGGCCCGCCGATGATTTCGGCCGGCTCGCGCCCGTGCCGGATCAAAAGGATCAGGGCGCCAATCGCCGGCATCAGCACGGTCAAGCCAACGATCCAGGGGCCCTGTTCGGCGACGAAAGTGCCACCCCGGGGCGGCGGAACCTGCGTGAAGGAGGCGATTACAAAGATCGCGATCATCAGGAAAGCAGCGATCCAGCCAGCGCCCACCAGCAAGGTCGCGGCGTTGCGCTCGCGTTCCGGGATACGCGCCTGGAAGGTTAGCCGCGTATGTCCGGGGCCGGTCCGGATCTCCGGTTCGGGCGCCAGCAGCGTGCCGGCAATCGACAGCACCATCATCGCCGCGATCATCACATAGACGACCACCCAGCCGAAATAGCCGGCGAGGAGCAGCGCGAGGAACCCGGTGATGAAACCGGCAATCCGGTAGCCGAACTGGTAGAGCGCAGCCATCAGGTCCTTGTCTTCTTCGGACCGCGCCACTTCGATACGCCAGGCATCGAGCACGATGTCATGCGTGGCCGAGAAGAGCGCCGCGAAAAGGGCGATGACCGCGACCAGTCCGATATTCTCGCCGGGGTTCGAGAAGGCGAGCAGGAAGAGGAGGCCCGCGATCGGCAGCTGCAGGCTGAGCAGCCAAGTGCGGCGCGGACCGAGGAACGGGAACGGGTGACGCGCGGTCTGGAACGCCGGCGACCAGAGGAACTTGAACGCGTAGCCGATGGTGACGATCGACAGCACACCGATGGTCGAGGGCGAGACGCCTTCGGTCGTGAGCCAGGCGTTCAGCGTGCCGAGGACGGCGCCGTAAGGCAGGCCGGCGGACAATGCGAGCAGGAACATGGCCGCCATGCGCCGGTCGCGCATCGCCTTCAGCGCGCGGATGAAGCGCGGCGGGGTCTTTTCCTGAACCGGGCTGACCACAGCGTCCGTCATGCAGCACCCGTCAGGCGGCCGGCGCCGGCCGTCCATTGCAGCGCGAGCGATCGCAGAGCCTGCGCATCCAGTGGCTTGGCAGCAACGCCGCTGGCGCCGCAATCGCGGGCGCGGCGCTCGATATCCGGATTGATTTCCGCCGACACCGCAATGATGGGCGCGGTGAATCCGTCTGCCCTGAGCCGCCGCATTGCTTCGAACCCATCCATAACCGGCATCCTCAGATCCATCAGTACAAGTTCCGGAGTCATCCGCGCCGCTGCATCCAGCGCTTCGCGTCCGGTGACGGCGACAGTGACGGTAAATCCGGCTGATTCCAAGGCGCGGCGTGCAATCAGCGCATTTACAGGATTGTCATCCGCGATCAGCACCCGCCCGGCACCGGCTTCCGATTCAGGTTCCTCGGCCACGAGGCGTCCGCTGCGCGCAAGATGGATGCGCTCGGCAATCGATGACATGCGCAGCGGCCTGACCAGCCAGCCCCGGCAGCCGAGCTGGCGGAACCGTCCAATCGCGCCCCGGTCCTCCGGGCGCAACACGATCAGTGCTGGCGCCCTGCGGGCCAGCGCGGCGACCATCGCTTCAGGCAGATCCGCGCCGACGAGCAGCACATCGATTCCGCCGGGCACCTCGCCGGTCGACAGGTCGATCTGGAAGGCCTCCGTTTCCAGGCCGGACATGGCAGCGGCCAAGGCCAGCGTGGTGGCGGGCGGCAGGCCCGCGAGGCCGATCCGTCCGCCCAGAATGGTCGCATCGTGGAGCGGCAGGGCGTCCGCCTGTCGAAGCGGGACCTCGACTGAGAAGGTGGCCCCTTCCCTGGGCCGGGAGGCGACACGGACCGTGCCGCCGAGCAGGTCCGCCAGGCGCTTGACGATGGCGAGTCCGAGACCGACGCCGCCGTCCCGGTAGGCATCGCCGGTCGCCGACTGGCTGAAGGCCTCGAACAGGCGGTGCTGATCGCTCTCTTCGATTCCGGGTCCCGTATCACGAACATGAAAGGCGAGTCCGGAGGCGCGCGGCTCGACGTCGACCAGAACGGCGCCGCGGCTGGTGAACTTCAGGGCATTGCCCACGAGATTGAACAGGATCTGCCGCAGGCGGCCGGCGTCGCCTTCATAGACGGGGACCGGCCAATGCACGGCGCGGACCGCGAGGTCGAGCCCGGCGGCATGGGCGCGCGGCGCCAGCAGTTCGGCCACTTCGCGGGCGAGCTGCAAGGGACAGAAATTCTCGTGTTCAAGCTCGACGGCCGACGCATCGAGGCGCGCATAATCGAGAACGTTGTTCAGGAGATCGAGCAGGCGCGCACCGGAAATCCGGATGGTTTCGGCATATTCGCGCTGGGCCGGCGACAGGTCGGTTTCCAGCAGCAGCGACACCGTGCCGAGGATGCCGTTGAGCGGCGTGCGGATTTCATGGCTCGCGGTGGCCAGGAAGGCCTGTCCGGGCGATTCAGTCTCGGAGGGGCTGCGCGGGGGCGATGTCATCCGCCGAACCTAGTGCGAATGCCTGAGCAGAGCCTTAACCGGGTCTCTACCGCGCGATCACCGATCCGGCGGCACCTACGGTGCTGGAGGCCGGCCGGTGCCGGTAGCTCAAGGCTTCGGCGATGTGAACGCGGCGTACCCCGTCTGAACCATCGAGATCCGCGATTGTGCGCGCGACTTTCAGCACACGGGTGTAGCCGCGCGCCGTCAAAGAGAGCTTGAGGGCGGCGTCCGACAGGAGTGCGGCGCCGGGGGCATCCGGCAGCGCGAACTGGTCGACGGCGCCCGGCGGCATGTCGGCATTGATCAGGCGGCGTCCCTCGGTGCCTGCCTCGAACCGTTCGGCCTGCAATTCGCGCGCGCGGGCGACGCGTTCCCGAACTTCTGCCGTGCCTTCGGACGGCGCAGGCAGGCCGAGATCCACAGCTGTGACAGGGGGCGTTTCGTAGAACAGGTCAATCCGGTCGAGGAAAGGCCCCGAAATCCGCGCCTGATAGTCCTGTGCGCAGCGTGGGCCGCGGGTACAGGCGGCGGCGCCCGGCCCGCCCCCGCACCGGCAGGGGTTCATCGCCGAGATCAGCTGGAACCGCGCCGGGTAGCGCACATGCCGGTTAGCCCGCGCGATCACCGCCTCGCCCGCCTCCAGAGGCTGGCGGAGGCTGTCCACAACCTGGCTCGAAAACTCCGGCAACTCGTCGAGGAACAACACGCCATGATGGGCCAGTGAGACTTCGCCGGGCTTCGCCTTGATACCGCCGCCGACCAGCGCCGCCATCGAAGCCGAATGGTGCGGCGCCCGGAACGGCCGTGTGCGCGACAGTTGTCCGCGCTGTAGCAGGCCGGCAACCGACTGGATCTGGGAGACCTCCAGAAGCTCGCGCGCGGACAGTGGTGGCAAGAGGCCCGGCAGGCGCTGGGCGAGCATCGATTTTCCCGATCCGGGCGGCCCGCAAAAGAGAAGATTGTGCCCGCCGGCGGCGGCGATTTCGAGCACGCGCTTGGCGCCTTCCTGGCCCTTGACCTCCTTCAGGTCAGGGCCGGGCGGCGCCTCAAGCAGGTCTCCTTTCTTCGGCGGACCGAGCACGCTGCGCCCGGCGAAATGGTTGATCAGTGCTATCAGGCTCTGCGCCGGGAGCACGCCGCCGCCCGCCCAGGCGGCTTCCGCGCCGCAAGCCTCCGGACAGATCAGGCTGAGACCCATGGCTTCAGCCGCCATCGCGGCGGGCAGAACTCCCGCCGTTTCAACCAGCCGGCCATCGAGCGACAGTTCGCCGATTGCGGCATACTTCGACAACTGGTCTTCCGGCAAAACGCCGAGCTTCGCGAGCATGGCCAAGGCAATGGCGAGGTCATAATGGCTGCCTTCCTTGGGAAGGTCTGCCGGGGCGAGGTTCACGATCACCCTCTTTGGCGGCAATGCCAAACCCAGCGCGGCAAAGGCGGCGCGCACACGCTCCCGGCTTTCGCCGACCGCCTTGTCGGGCAGGCCGACCACCATGAAGGTCACTTGTCCGCCGGCAAGCTGGACCTGGACATCGACCGGCTGCGCCTCGACCCCGTCAAATGCAAAAGTGGTGATCCGTGCGACCATGCCCCGCCCTCGTCCCCGGCTCCCTGTGGTTGCCAAGGGTTAACACGCGGTAAAGAACAAATCCAGAACCAATTTAAGCGGCGGGCAGATTTTCTTCCACGACGGCGAGCGCAGCCTGCAGTACCTCGAGCCCGGCGCCTTTCCTGACAGCTTGTTCCGACAGGATGCGCCGCCACTGGCGCGCACCGGGCTGGCCGGCGAAGAGGCCGAGCATGTGGCGGGTCATGGCGTGGAGGCTGGTGCCTTCGGCGAGGCGGCCGGCGATGTAGGGCTCATAGCTGCGCACCGCCTCCCCTGCCGTGACGGGGCGGCCTTCGCCGAACAGGCGCGCATCGACATCGCCCAGCAGCCCGGGCGTCTGGTAGGCCGCGCGGCCGAGCATCACGCCGTCAAAGGTGGCGAGGTGCTCCGCACACTGATCGAGCGTCGTGATGCCGCCATTGAGAATGACTGTAAGATCCGGCCGCGCGCGCTTGAGATCGGCAACGAGGCTGTAGTCGAGCGGCGGCACTTCGCGGTTCTCCTTCGGGCTGAGGCCCTTGAGCCAGGCCGCCCGCGCATGCACCGTGAAGACAGAGCAGCCCGCCGCTGATACCTTGTCGATGAAGGTGAACAGGGTTTCGCGGGCCGGCAGGTCGTCTATCGCGATCCGGTTCTTGACCGAGACCGGAATGGAGACCGCGCCGCGCATCGATGCAACACACTCCGCCACGAGGTTCGGCTCCGCCATCAGACAGGCGCCAAACGCCCCGGACTGGACCCGGTCCGACGGGCAACCGCAATTCAGGTTCACCTCGTCAAATCCGAAGCCCTCCGCGATGCGCGCGGCCTCAGCGAGCTTGGCAGGGTCCGATCCTCCGAGTTGCAGGACGAGCGGATGTTCCTGCGGGCTGAAGCCGATGAGGCGCTCGCGCGGGCCATGGAGAACCGCGTCGGCAGTGACCATTTCGGTCCAGAGCAGCGCCTTCTTTGACAGCGTCCGGTGAAAGGCCCGGCAGTGCCGGTCCGTCCAGTCCATCATCGGAGCGACGGAGAAGCGGTAGTCGATCTTGCTCACGCGGTCTCAAGTCCTCGGGGCCTCTTGTGAGGAGCGCATATCCCGGGCGCTGGCCGCTGGCCAGTCCCGGGAGCCCTCCCTACCCTCCTGACGCCACGTCGCGCCTTTAAGCGCCCCGGGTTCCGGGTTACCTTTCCCTCATTGGACGAGGGAAACGGACATGGACGGCCCCAAATCTTATCTTGGCTGGAAAGTCGACTATACCTCTCCCGCAGGCGAACCCGCCTTCGCGGGTCCCGACTCCATATCCTGGCAAGTGTTCAAGAACCCCGTCGCGCTCGCGGCCGGCGGCATTTGCGCTGTCCTCCTCGAATTCGCCGACGCTCGCATCCGCTCCGGCGTGTGGGACCATTCCGTCTTCAAGACCGATCCCATCGGCCGCTCCAAGCGCACGGGCATCGCCGCGATGGTTGGCGTCTACGGCCCGCAGGCCGCTGCCCGCCGCGTCATCCAGGGCGTCACCAACATGCACGCCCGCGTGCAGGGCGAAACGCCCGCCGGCGAATCCTACCGCGCCCTTGATGTGGAACTCCTCGACTGGGTCAGCGCCACCGCCAGCTACGGCTTCCTGATCGCCTATGACCGTTTCGTCCGTCCCCTGAGCGAAGCCGACAAGTTGCGTTTCTTTGCCGAGGGGGAAACCGTGGCCGGCCTCTACGGCGTGCAGAACACGATCCGTTCTGTCGCCGATTTCGACGCGATGATGCGCAAACTGCTGCCGCGCTTCGAGCCGCACCCGATCAACACCGAATTCCTCGCCATCATGAAATCCGGCCGCGCCGCCCCCGGCGTGCCCAAAGGCCTGCAAAGCTCGCTCGTCAACGCCGCCGTCGAAATCCTGCCCCCGGAAGTTCGCACCCGCCTCGGCCTTGGCCCCGAATACGATCTCTCACCCGCCGGGCGCTTCGCCGTGAAGACCATGGCGCGCATCGCGGAAACCGTACCCGACACCGCCGGTCCGCCCGCGCAGGCCTGCGAGCGCCTCGGCCTGCCCCGCAGCTTTCTGTGGAAGAGCGAAGCCGAACGCGCCCGCCTGTTCGAATCTGCGCGCATCCGCGCCCATCCCCAGAAAGCCACCGCATGAACCTTGCCTTCACCCGCGAAGAAGAAGCCTTCCGCGAAGAAGTCCGGCACTTCCTCGACCAGAACCTGGGCACCGACCTGCGCACCTATGCCAAACGCATGACCAGCGTCTACGCCTCCAAGCCCATTGCCCTGGAATGGCAACGCATCCTCGTAAAGCAGGGCTGGGCCGCGCCCTCCTGGCCGGCCGAGTATGGCGGCACCAACTGGTCCGTCGCGCAGCGTTACATCTTCGAAGTGGAGATGGCCCGCGCCGGCGCGCCGCCGCTCTCGCCCATGGGCATCGGCATGTGCGGCCCCGCCCTGATCGGCCACGGTTCGAAAGCGCAGAAGGACCATTACCTCCCGCGTATCCTCTCCGGCCAAGATTTCTGGTGCCAGGGCTATTCGGAGCCGCATGCGGGTTCCGACCTCGCCGCCCTCACGATGTCGGCCATAGATGACGGTGACCACTATCTCTGCAACGGCTCCAAGATCTGGACGACCCACGCTCACGAAGCCAACATGATGTTCTGCCTTGTACGGACGGATGCCTCCGGCAAACCGCAACAGGGCATCACCTTCATCCTGATCGACATGAACGCCCCCGGCGTGCGCGTCGACCCCATCCTGATGCTGTCGGGCGAGCATATTCAGAACGCCGTCTTCTTCACCGATGTACGCGTGCCGAAGGCCAACGTCATCGGCAAGGTCAACGAAGGTTGGACCGTCGCGAAATACCTGCTCGAGTTCGAACGCGGCGGCTCGTCCTACGGTCCGCGCCTCCTCGCGCGCCTGCGCAATCTTCGACAGATCGCTGCAGAGGAAAGCCTCCTCGATGCGGACTTCGCCCGCAAGCTCTCGGAGGCCGAAGCCGGGGCCCAGACGCTCGAAGCTGCCGAACTCCAGTTGATGTCGGAACTCGCCGGCGGCGGCACACCGGGCCTCAAGGCCTCGATGATGAAGATCCGCGGCACCGAACTCAGCCAGCACCTCACCGAACTCGGCCTCGAACTCGCCGGCGCCTATGCCGCGCCGTTCCAGCCGCATCATACTTCGCCGGGCGGCCCGGTCCCCGGTTTCGAAGGCGCCAACACGCCGCTCGTCGGCCCCGAAAGCGCCGTCACCGTCTCGGCGAAATATCTCAACGACCGGGCGGGCTCGATCTATGCCGGTTCGAACGAGATCCAGCGCGGCATTCTCGCGAAGGGCCAGCTGGGGCTCTAGAACCCGCCGCCCGTCTTGAAGCCGCCGCCGCGCCGCCGGCCGCCGCCGCCGCT
>JBGTKE010000141.1:0-4558 GCA_041744775.1 Hyphomonas sp.
CGCAGTGCTGGCGCCGCGCGCAAGGTGGCCGCGATGGTCAGGGCCGATGTGAGCGCGAGGAGAATCATCGACACGCTGCGGGCCGACACCGCGAAGGTCCCATCCGCCAGGCTGCCCGACATGAGCTGCCGGCTGCCCGGCGACCAGAACTCGCTGAGCGCCGCCCAGGCCACAAAAGCGAAGCCAATATAGGCGAACACGGCCGGCGGCATCCGGGGCCTCGCGACAACGAGTGCGGCGAGACCGGTCAGACCAACGAGCGGTGCAAAGCCCTGCCCGCCCAGCACCGCCATCACGGGCCAGAGCACGAAGGCAGCAGCGAGGACAGGCCCGTAGGTCATCACAAGCGCACTCTAGTCGGCGCCCCCGCGCCTTGTCACCGCCTACGTATCAGCGGGCCCGCTTCAGGTCCGGCGGCAGGGCTTCCTCGGCGAGGCTGACCAGTGCCTCATCCAGCGTGATGATCTGTTGGCCGTTGGAACCCAGGCGGCGCAAGGCGAGCTTGCGCTCCTCGGCTTCCCGCGCGCCGACAACCGCGATCACGGGCACCTTCTGCAGGGAATGCTCGCGGACCTTGTAATTGATCGTCTCGTTGCGCGTGTCGACCTCGACCCGCAGGCCCGCCTTGCGCAGCTCTGCGGCTGCCTGTTCGGCATACTCCGCAGCCGCATCGGAAATCGCCGCAACGACCACCTGCACCGGCGAGAGCCACATCGGGAAGGCCCCGGCATAGTTTTCGATCAGCACGCCGATGAAACGCTCGAGCGAGCCGAGGATCGCGCGGTGCAGCATCACCGGACGGTGCTTCTGGCCATCCTCGGCGATGTACTCGGCGCCGAGGCGTTCCGGCAATACATAGTCGAGCTGGATCGTGCCGCATGTCCATGTGCGGCCGATGGCATCCTTCAGCTGGAAGTCTAGCTTGGGCGCATAGAAGGCGCCGTCGCCCTCGGCGATGACCGGCTCTACGCCGGCGGCGCGCGCGGCATTCAGCATCTGCGCTTCCGCCTTGTCCCAGAACGCTTCCGAACCCGCCCGCTGCTCAGGCCGCGTGCCGAGCGAGACATGGTCGCGCTCCAGCCCGAAATCCTCATGGATGGAGGACGCGAGCGTGATGAAGTTCGCCGTCTCTTCCTCGATCTGGTCTTCGCGGCAGAAGATGTGCGCATCGTCCTGCGTGAAGGCGCGCACGCGCATCAGTCCGTGCAGCGCGCCCGAGGGCTCGTAGCGGTGGCAGGCACCGAACTCGGCCATGCGCAGTGGCAGGTCGCGGTAGCTCTTCTGGCCGAACTTGAAAATCTGCACATGGCCCGGGCAGTTCATCGGCTTGAGGGAGAGCGTTTCCTCTTCCGCCGTTTCGCAGACGAACATGTTCTCGCGGTACTTGTCCCAGTGACCGGATTCCTGCCAGAACTTGCGGTCCAGAACCTGCGGCGTGCGGACCTCGACATAGCCGGAGGCTTCGAGTCGGCGGCGCACATAGGCCTCGATCACACGCCAGAGCGTCAGGCCTTTCTCGTGCCAGAACACCATGCCCCTGCCCTCTTCCTGCATGTGGAAGAGATCAAGCTGGCGGCCCAGCTTGCGGTGGTCGCGCTTCTCGGCCTCCTCTAGCCGGTTGAGATGTTCCTTGAGGTCTTTCTCGTTTGACCAGGCCGTGCCGTAAACCCGCTGGAGCATCTCGTTTTGGCTGTCGCCGCGCCAGTAGGCGCCGGCCAGCTTCATCAGCTTGAACGCCTTGGGCAGCTTGCCCGTCGAGGGCAGGTGCGGGCCGCGGCAAAGGTCGAACCAGTCGCCCTGCCGGTAGAGCGTGATCGCTTCACCCGGCGGGATGATGTCGTCGATGATCTGCGCCTTGTAGTCCTCGCCGATGCGTTTGAATTCGGCGATGGCGGCGTCCTTCTCCCAGACTTCGCGCACGATCGGATAGTCGGAATCGACGATCTCGCGCATCCTGGCTTCGATCTTCTCGAAGTCGTCCGTGGAGAACGGCGTCTTGCGGGCAAAGTCATAGTAAAAGCCGTCATCGATGACGGGGCCGATCGTCACCTGCGTGTCGGGGTAGAGGTCTTGCACCGCATGGGCCAGCACGTGGGCGGCGTCATGGCGGATCAGCTCGAGGCCGTCGGCGTCCCTGTCTGTGATGATGGCGACCATGGAGTCACCCTCCAGCGGCCGTTTCAGGTCGCGCAGTTCACCGTTCACACGGGCGGCCAGCGCCTTCTTTGCGAGCGATTTGGAAATACTCTCGGCAACATCGAGGGGGGAGGCCCCATCGGCAAATTCCCGCTTCGAACCATCGGGGAGCGTTACGTTGATCATGGGTCTTCGTTTCTTTGACTGGCCGCAGGCGCGGCGAACTCTTGTGATCCGGCAGGGGCATCTGGCGCGGCCACGCTTAACGCGGCTTTACCGAGATTCCCACCCTGTTTTCAGGGCAGCTGCCAGGGGCGTGTCAGGAATTTATCGGGTGCATGAAGGGGCGCGCACGCGGGGTGCGGGCCAAAGGCGCTTCAGGCACCCTGGCGAGTTCGCGTGGTCAGTCCGGTGAGGAAGAAGCCTGCGTTCATGAGCGCCATATGTCACGCCTCGGGCCTGGTTTCAACCAGTCCCCTCGGGCCTGACCTCCAATCCCCGTAGCGCCAGGGCTGCCAGAACGGAACGGATGGGACCATATCCGGGGCGGGGTCATAGCCATGACTGCCCCCGGGCCGGCAGCGGATGAACCGCGCCAGCGCCATCCACCCGCCCGGCCACCAGCCGTGACGGGCCACGCATTCGGCGCCATACTCGCTGCAAGTCGGGGTATGCTGGCACCGCGCCCCGGCCAACTGGAACAACTGGCTCGGCCCATGCTTGTAGATGGCAAGGAGCGCGTAAGCGGTGCGGCGCCGGAGGCCCATTTCAGGCCGCCGCCCGGGCCGCCAGCGCTTCCTCTATTGCCGCCACCGCAGCGTCAAAGGCCAACAGCGTCGAGACATGACGGGGCGGATAATCCGCCACCGGCTCCAGATGGCGCAGTTCCCAGAACCGGCCTTCCGGCGGCGCGGCGCCGTCCCTCAGCATGGCGCGCAAGGCGTCCCGCGCCGCACGGATTTCTGCGATGGTAGCGCCGACGGCGTGCTCGGCGAGGATCGACGTGGTCGCCTGCCCCAGCGCGCAGGCCTTGGGATCGACGGCGATTTCGGTCACCCGCTCACCCGCCTCATCCAGCTTGAGATCAACGTTGACCGTGGAGCCACAGACCCGCGACACTTTAAGCACCGATCCCTCGGCCTCCTCGAGGCGCCCGAGATGGGGAATCCCGGCCGCCAGTTCGAGGATGCGGTTGTGGTAAAGTTCGCTCATGGCCGCCTAGATGGCCCGGCCTGTGCGACCGGGCAAGGGTGCCAAAAAAGAGCCGCCGTCTGCGTGGGGCAAAAGGCGGCTCAGCAAGAGTGGGGTGTAGAAATGACCCGAAAGTCATGATCCTCGCTCGCATGCCGGTTACCCTTGCGTCAATTTACCATTCCGATACGTTGCAGTGCGTCAAAATGGCCATAGCGATGCCAGTTTCGGAAGCACCTGAAGCATCAGGACCACCGAACCCAGGAAGGTGGCAATGGCCAGCAGGACGACCACGCCGTCCCGCGCCGTCAGCGCCAGTCCCAGCAGCAGGACCGCGAGGCTCGGCAGCAGCGGCCCGAGCGGGACCAGCCCCAGCGGATAGGTGATAAGGGCGGCCATGACGCAGACCAGCCCGACGAGCTGCACGAAAGGCGCCGCCGTCAGGAAGACCAGCCGGGGCTTGACCAGCGCGTCGAGCATGTGCGCGTACTTCTCTCCGGCCGCCGCACTTTGCACCAGAAGTTCGCGCTTGAACCGCACATCGAGCAGTTTGCTCGGCAACCAGGGCGTCTGCCGGCCGGCGACAATCTGCAATGCGAAGATCAAGGTCAGCGTCGCCACGAACCAGTTGGTGCCGGGAAGGATCGTCAGGGGACTGATGGCAATGAAACCGAGCAGCAAGAGAACCGGCCCGTAAGAGCGCCGCCCAACCGCCTTGAGGATTTCCCGGACCGAGACATCCTCACCCTCGGTGTTGAGCACGAGGGAACGCATCAGCGTCCTGAGGTTGGTCACCGGTATTGTCGTCCCTGCGCGGTTCATTCGGCGGCCGCAGGCGAGCGTGCGCCGTAGCGCTCGATCCGGGAACGGACGATACCGTCCGCGTCGATGGAAATCACATACAGCCGGTCGAACTCTTGCGCTTCGTCGATGGGTGGGCCGGGATCCGCGCCGAGCAGAGCTGCCAGCTCGGCTGTGGTGTTCGAGTGGCCGACCACGAGCTTCACGCCCGGCACATCGAGCAGCCAGCTGGCGAAGGCCGGCAAGGTGGAGGCGTCGTACGTCTGGACTACAAGCCCGGATCGCGCCGCCATCGGCGCCGCCGTCTGCTGCGTGCGACCGGTGCGCGTCGACCAGATCTCGGTGACATCTTCCGCCTTGAGGCGCTCGGCCAGCGCCCTGGCGCGCTGGACGCCCTCGGCCGTCAGCACGGGGTCGCTGCCCGTTTCCT
>JBGTKE010000142.1:0-8053 GCA_041744775.1 Hyphomonas sp.
GCCGTGGCGCACCAGGAAAAACCGGGTGACCGCTGCCGGTTCCGCGCCCTCTTCGGCCGCCGGCGCGCTGGCCGGTGTTGCTGCGCACGCCGCAACGAGCGCTGTCGTCAGAAGGCCGAGAAAGCCTCTCCGGATCAGATCCGCCGCCATGTGCTGCCTCCGGCGCTGTCCATGATTTCCACACCCTCTTCCGCCAGGGCCTTGCGGATACGGTCGGCTTCCGCCCAGTCCTTCGACAGGCGTGCGGCCACCCGATCGGCAACCAGGGCATCGATCCGCACGGCATCGTCGGCGCTGCCGCCTTGTTCCCACTGTTTCGGTGTCTTCGTCAGCAGGCCGAGGAGTTCCCCGGCGGCCAGCAGGTCCGCACGCGCGGCCGCCATCATCGCCGAATCGTTCTGGTCTGCCGCCATGTTGGCCGCCGAAGCGATCCCGGACAACTCGGCCAGCGCCTCGGGTGTGTTCAGGTCGTCTTCAAGCGCCTCACGCACACCGCGATAGGCGGCCTTGCCGCCTTCCGCCGCCCAGACCCGGCGCAGCGCGCCATAGATCCGGTCGAGCGTCGTTTTCGCCTGTTTCAGCAGTTCGGGCGTCCAGTCGAGCGGCGCGCGGTAATGCCCGCTCAGCATCGCAAAGCGGATCACCTCGCCCGGCCATTCCTTAAGCAGATCATGCACCAGCACGACATTGCCGAGCGACTTCGACATCTTCTCCCCGCCCATGTCGAGGAAGCCGTTGTGCAGCCAGTAGCGGGCCATGATTTCACCGTGCGCGCATTCCGATTGCGCGATCTCGTTTTCATGGTGGGGGAATTGCAGGTCAATCCCGCCGGCATGGATATCCAGCGTGCGGCCGAGATGTTTCGCCGCCATCGCCGAGCACTCGATGTGCCAGCCCGGCCGGCCCCTGCCCCAGGGCGAGTCCCAGATCGCATCTTCCGGCTCGCCGGGCTTGGCAAACTTCCAGAGCGCGAAGTCCGCCGCATCGCGCTTGTCTTCGCCGGGCTCAACCCGCGCGCCCGCCTCGTTGTCTTCCGGCCGCCGGCCGGACAGCTTTCCGTAGTCGGACATTGCCGCAACGGAAAACCAGACACCGTCCTTGCCGATATAGGCATAGTCCTTGCGCACCAGCTTCTGGATGATCTCGATCATCTCCGGCACATGGCCGGTCGCCCAGGGCTCGACGGTCGGCGGCAGGACGTTCAGCGCCAGCATGTCGGCATTGTAGATGTCGGCATACTTCTTCGTGATTGCGGCAATCGGCTGCCCGCTGTCCAGCGACGCCTTGATGATCTTGTCCTCGATATCGGTAATGTTGCGCGCAAACACGACCGCGCTTTCCCCGAACGCCTTTATCAGCAGGCGGCGCAGCACATCAAACGCGATCGGCGGGCGCGCATTGCCGATATGGGCATAGTTATAGACGGTCGGTCCGCACACATAGACGGTGATCCGGCGCGCGTCCTGCGGCTGGAATCCCCGCTTTTCGCGCGTCATTGTGTCATACAGTTTCAGGGTCATCGGGTCGCCGCACAGGGTAAACGATGCCCGGTATCACGCGAAACGCCGGGCCCGCAAGGCACGCCTGCCGCAACGTCATCATCCGTCCGTTAATCCAATTTGACCATGCCAGCGTAGAATCGGGTGGAATAACACCCGTCGCGGTATTATGTTCCCTCAATCGCCCTGAGGGTATTAACTCCGGGCGGGCGTTAAGTCCGTGCAGTGATGCCCCGGCTCGACCCCCGTCCCTCAGTGAAGGACTATAATTAATGGCTATGGACGCCGTCACTCCCAAGACAGACCTCCTGCGCGCGGATTCCGTCCGCAAACCGACCCAGCAGGAGGCTGAAGACGCCGTGCGCACGCTCATCGCCTGGGCCGGAGACGATCCGGCGCGTGAAGGCCTGCTCGACACGCCCAAACGCGTCGTCAACGCTTACAAGGAATGGTTCGAGGGCTACGGTGAAGACCCCGTAAAATACCTCAGCCGGACCTTCGAGGACGTGCAGGGCTATGACGACATCGTCATGCTGCGCAACATCGAAGTCGAAAGCCATTGCGAGCACCACATGGCGCCGTTCATCGGCAAGGCCTTCGTAGCGTACAAGCCCTCGCACGCCGTCGTCGGAATCTCGAAACTCGCCCGAGTGGTCGAAATCTTCGCCAAGCGCCTGCAGACGCAGGAAACGATGACCGCACAGATTTGCGACGCCATCACCGACAGTCTCGCTCCAATGGGCACGGCGGTGTTCATCGAAGCCGAGCACCAGTGCATGTCCACGCGCGGCGTGCACCACAAGCATGTGACGACGATCACCACACAGTTCACCGGCGTGTTCAAATCCGACGCTGACCTTCGCAACCGCTTCCTCCGGATGTGTGAACAGACGACCTGACGCACCCGGTTTCCAGAACGTTCGAAACGCCTTTCACTGGACGGTGGAGGGCGTTTCTTTGTAACAGGCAGTTGAACCGGCGCATGGGGGCGGTATTAATCGGCTGGCGTAGAGTTCGCTACAAACCAGAACCACTCCCGGGAGATGAAACACCATGAAGACAACCCTGATCCTCGCCGTCCTCGCCGCAGCGGCCTTGCCCGCCTTGGCCGGATCAACCACCGTCGAGTTCGCACCGGCTGAAGGCGACGCGCTCGTTGCCGTGTTCAGCGATGACATGACCGTGACATTCAATGGCGGCGAGCCCGTCGCCTACACGATGGACGAAGCGGCCAAGCAAGTCTGCTCGACCGTCAATGGCGCCGACGATTGCGCCACCTTTGAAACCTGGGGCAACGAAGTCGGCCACGTCACGCCTTACACCACCACGCAAGGCTCCGCAGGCACCGCGACGGTGACGGCGAAAACCGAGTAGATCCGTCTTTCAGACGTGGAATTGGAGGAGGTGCTCGTAAACCGCGAGCGCCTCCCTTTCATATTCGGCAGCCGTTCCGGACAGCACGGGCAATGGTCCTGCCGGCGCGCCGGCCCGAGACGCCGTGGACGTCCTCTTCCGTCATGCGGCGCGCCCGAGCCAGGCGGCAATGTCGGCAACCACTTTGTCCGTACCCGGTTCATCGACGATCCAGTGCGCATGGTCCGCATAATCGATGAAATCGCCCGGCACCGGGCTCCTTGCAAACTTCGCAGCCACCTTGCGTACGCCCTTCGGCAAGGTTGCCCGGTCCCTGGCGGCCGCAATCGTCAGTGTCGGGATCGTCACCATTTTTTCATCAACCGTCACGCCATCGGTGATGTCGCCATATACCTTACCGGAATCGTAGAGCGCGGTCGCATAGATTGCATCCTGGCGCTCCCGGGGCACGAGGTTCAAGACGCCCCATTTGAACCCGGTCTTCCAGACCTTGTAGGATTTTGTCCGGTCCTGCTTTGCGATGATGTTGAGAAAGGTCCAGACCACGGGCAGGCCGATCGCAGCGCAGTCCTTTGGCTGGGCCGGTGTCAGGAACACCGCCTTCGAAACCTCTCCCCGCTCGGCCAGCACCTGCGCGATCAGACCGCCCATCGAATGTCCGATCACGGCCGGTTTCGCCCCGTCGCGCGCCGTCAGCCGCCGGGCCTCGGCCGTGGACGCTTCGATATAGTCGGCAAAGCCGAGTTCCGGCAGGTTCGCCGGCGGGTTCTCGCGCACGCGCCGGTCCGGGAAAAGCGTGATCGCCTCGCAGGTCCATCCGGCAACTTCAAAACCGGGCTTCATCACGTCCCAGGCGCCCGCGTCGCAGCCCACGCCGTGGATCATCAGCAAAGTCGGCATCCGTAAAACTCCTGTCCTGGCTGGATCAGCCTTGCGCCACCCTGCCCGGCAGGACCGGCTCCGTCCAGCGCCGGAAACGCGTCGCGACTTCCAGATAGACCGGCCGTTTGAAGGGCACAATCAGGTCCGGTGTCTCGTCGAGATTGGCCCAGCGCCAGGCATCGAACTCGGGCGTGTGCCGGTCCAGGCGGACATCGCTGTCAGAGCCCTTGAAACGCAGGGCAAACCATTTCTGCCGCTGCCCGTGATACGGACCCGGCAGGCGCTTCTTGAGGTCGGGGGGAAATTCGTAGTGCAGCCAGTCCGCCGTCTCTTCGAGCACCTCGACCAGCTTGGCCGGAACCCCGATTTCTTCTTCGAGTTCGCGCAGGGCGCCGGTGACTGCGCTTTCGCCGTCATCGATACCGCCTTGCGGCATCTGCCACTGGAACGGCCCCCGGCCATTCACACGCCGGCCGACGAACACGTGTCCCGCCTTGGAAAACAGGGCGAGTCCAACATTCGGTCGATACAGCGTTGTGTCAAATTTCGACTGGGTCACCCGCCGTTGAATAGACCAGACTTATCAAGGCTGCCAGTGCGCACTTCGGCCGGCCGGTGATTGACGATCGCGGAAACCGGCGCGAGGACGAGGCCTCGCTCGTCCAGTTGTGAGATCCAGACTTTGGCCGCCTCGACCGTCACTGGGAAGCCATAGCCGGACCCGAACGCCGCCCCCTTCTCGAGCGCGAGAGATTCGAGTTCCATCAGTTCAGCGCCGATATCGGCCGGCGTCTGGCGGGTATCGATCGGCCCGGCGGCGCGCGCATAACGCAGGCCGTTCGACCGCGCGAGGCTCTCGAGGCTGGTGCGCTCGAAACTGCCATCATCGACAAAGGCGAGGCCCTTCTCGCTGAGATGCTTCAGCACCGGATTGGCGGAAGCCTTGTCGGCGGCGAACTTGGCGCCCTGGTAGTTGACGATGCCGAAATAGCCGGACGTGCGCGACAGCACGGAGTCCAGCCGGGACAGGTTCGCCTTCGCATCGGCGCCGGCGAGCAACGTGTCCGGATGCATTTTCATGCGGCCGTAGTCATAGGCTTCCATCGGCACTTCGATCAGCACTTCATGGCCATCCGCGCGGGCGGTCTTGATCCAGTGATCGAGCCGCTTGGAATCCAGCGCAAAGGACAGCGTCACGTTTGCCGGCAGGTCGTCGATCGCAAGCTGGGTCTGGGTGGCGTTCATGCCCAAGCCGCCGATCACGAGGCCCACCATCGGCAGGCCTTCGGGGTTCGAGAACTTTCGCGCATATATGTCGGCCGGCGCTTTGCTTTTCGTCGCCTTTGCGGCCATCTCGGGACTGGTCGTCGCCGAGGCGATGCGGATCGCGGCGCTCTCCGCCTGCGGAACGCGGCGCACCTGGTTCAGCGATTCGCCGGACCGGACGATGCGTCCGTTGATGCGGATCGTGTCGCCGCCGATTTCAGGCCCGCCCTGCCCGCCGGTCACTTCGATCCGGGCCGGGTCGCTGCCGAGCGACGCTTCGGCCAGCTCAAACGCGTCGCCGTCTTCATCAGTGTCCAGCTCCGGAAAAGATCCGCTGCCCGGATAGGTACCGGAATCCTCGAGGCTCGCCCCACGAACTGTCTCGGAGACGGGAGCGTCGAACGTGTCAAACAGGGCTATCGTCTGGACCGGACTCGCCGCGCCGGGATCGGCCACGACATGGATGCCAAGGCCGAGCGACGCGGCAAGACCGCCGAATACAACGAGGCTCATGCCCGCGTGGACAATTCCGGTGCGAAGTGGTGACGGCTCGGACTCTCGCCGGTAACCCATGGGCTCGACCTCTTGGAACAGGGCTTGAAAACAGAACCCTGACCATCGCCCCACAGGGTTAACAGGTCGCAAACAAATTCCGTACGCCGTCTAACGGAATGCTCATACTCCGGAGCTGCCGGGACGCGCGTCAGCCCGCCTTGGCGGCCAGCCGGGACGCCACGGTCCGGTCTTCGCGCAGCATCTGCAGGGCCCGCTCGAGCTGGAAGTCTTCGCCTTCATAGCCTTCAGGCGGCTGCTCGTCCGGCATGCGCAGTTCCTCGCGCTTGCCGCCGGACTCATTCTCCAGGGAGTGCGGCAGATCGGCTTCCGACCAGCGCTGAATCTTCTCGAGTTCTTCCTCGGTCAGACGCACCTGCGTGATCATCAGGTCGGGCTCGATACCGAGCGCCTGGATCGACCGGCCGGCCGGCGTGTAATAGCGCGCCGTCGTCAGCCGGATCGCACCACGGTCCGCGCCGAGCGGGATGACCGACTGAACCGAACCCTTGCCGAAGCTGGTGGTGCCGATGACGAGCGCCCGCTCACGGTCCTGCAGCGCGCCGGCCACGATTTCCGACGCCGAGGCCGAGCCGCCATTGATCAGCACAACCATCGGCACGCCTTTGAACGCTTCGCCCTTGGAGGCATTGCGGCGCTCGACATCGACAGGCCGGCGGCCCTGCGTCGAGACGACTTCGCCCCCCGACAGGAAATGATCCGACACTTTCACGGCTTCATCGAGCAGGCCGCCGCCATTGTTGCGCAAGTCGAGCACGATGCCCTTCGGCTTCGGCCCGCGGCCGAGCCCGTCCAGCGCTTCCTCGAGCAGCAGGGTTGTGCGCTCGTTGAACGTCGAGACCCGGATATAGCCGACGTCGCCGGGCTCCATGCGCCAGGTAACGGATTTCTGCTTGATCACGTCGCGCACCAGTTTCACCTGGAACGGATCAATGCCCTCGCGCAGGATGGTGATCTCGAGTTCGGTGCCTCGCTCGCCGCGCATTTCCTTGACCGCGTCGTTCAGCGTCTGGCCCATGATCGGCTTGCCATTGATGGCCGTGATGTAATCTCCGGGCTGGATTCCGGCCTCGGCGGCGGGCGTGCCATCCATCGGCGAAATGACTTTGACGAAGCCGTCTTCCATCGTCACCTCGATGCCGAGGCCGCCATATTCGCCGGACGTCTGCACCTGCAGGGACTGGAAATCCTCCGGGTCGAGGTAACCCGAATGCGGGTCAAGCGAGGTCAGCATGCCGTTGATGGCTGCCGACATTGCCTCTTTCTCATCGATGGGCACGACATAGTCGCGCTGGGCGCGGGCGAAGATTTCCGCGAAAAGTTCGATCTGCTGATACGTGGCCGTGCGCGGATCTTCGGGCTTGCCGCTCTCTTGCTGAGGCCAGGCCATCGCGGCGAAGCCAACAGCCGCAGCGCCCAGAACCCCGCCAAGGGCCGTTCCGGTCAGCAATGAACGCATATGCCACTCCATCATCATTTCAGCGACCCTCTAGTTGTCGCGAGACATCCACTCTGCCGGATTCAACACCCGGTCGCCAAGCCTTAATTCCACAGTCAGTTCGGGCGCTGGATCCTCGCGGTCGGGCATGCGGCCGACAGGTTCTCCGGCGCTGACGGACTGGCCTTCGGACACATAAATCCGGCTCATCCCCGAAAGGATAACATTATATCCGTCGCTTGTACGCAGAATCAGCATCTGGCCGTAGGTCCGGAACGGCCGGGCAAACTCGACCACTCCGCTCGCCGGCGCGACTACCTGGGCCTCGGCGCGGGTCGTGAACACGACAAATTCCGCTTTCGAACCGCTCGGCAGCGTGGCGCCAAAGCCATGCAGCAAGGTGCCCGAGACCGGTTGTTTCAGGCCGCCCAAGGCCGATTTGCCCAACGGGGCGGCGGCGGTCTTCGACGGCGCAGCAATCACCGCCGGCCGGGACGCGCCAGGCTTCGCCGTACGCAGCGCAGCCAGTAGCGGCCGCGACTCCGGTTTCACGCGCGGCGCTTCGGGCGCATTCGACTCGAGAGCGGCGAGCAGTTCGCGCAGCGTGCCGGCCTCCTTGCCCAAACGGTCCGCCCGGTTGCGCAGGCCGTTGAGATTACCGGCGATCCCTTCAAACGCGGCGCGCTTGCTCGCAGCGAGGCGTTCGATCTCTTCCTTCTTCAGCGCGATTGTGGCTTCGGCCGCGCCGAGGCGCGCCTGCTCCGCCGCAATGCCCGCTTCCAGGGTGGTGAGTTCGGCGATCTCCTTCGAGATTGCCGCCGCCCGGTCGGACAGTTTCGGATAGGTCGCCTGCATCAGGATCGCCCGGCGGATGGCGACGCTCGAATTGCCGGGACTGACAACCAGCGCAGGCGGACGCCGGCGATTGGCCGCTGCCAGCGCGCCAAGCAGGTCCTCGAGCGTCGTCTCGCTGGTGAGCAGTTCGCTCCGGGCCGTCTCCCGGCGCGCGCGCAACGTCACG
>JBGTKE010000143.1:0-3611 GCA_041744775.1 Hyphomonas sp.
CGCAACTGGCAGAAGGGCGAGGCGACCTCGACCAACTCCATCGCCTCGATCTATGCCTGGACGCAGGGCCTGGATCACCGCGGCCGGATGGACGGCACGCCGGACGTGCGCAAGTTCGCCCAGACGCTCGAACAGACCATCGTCAAGACGGTCGAAGCCGGCTTCATGACGAAGGACCTCGCGCTCCTCGTCGGCCCCGAGCAGAATTATCAGACCACGGAAGGCTTCATCGAGAAGGTCGCGCAGAACTTCGAAGCCGCGATGTCGAAAAGCTGAGACACCCCTGTCGGGTGCAGCGAGCGCAGCGAGGTGCACCTCACTTCGTTCGCTGCACCCTACGATTATTCCGGCGCCGGATGACCGAGACAACACCCTCCCGCCTATCCGGCCATTGGCGCAACCTGCTCCTGCCCGCAGGCCTTCTCCTGGCAACCTGCGCCATCGCCTACGCCGCCTGGCGTACCGGAACCGCAAGCGCGCTCGAGGCCGGCGCGTTTGTTACCGGTGTGGTCTGCGTCTGGCTGGTGGTGCGCCAGAGTATCTGGAACTTTCCTCTCGGGCTCGTCAATGTCGCGATCTATGCCTGGATCTTCTACGACTACCGTCTCTATGCGGACTCCGGGCTTCAGGTCGTCTACTTCGCGCTGAACCTGATCGGCTGGTATCTCTGGCTGTTTGGCGGCGAGAACCGCACCGCCCTGAAGGTGCAACGCACCTCGAAGCGCGAACTGGCGCTGATCGCCGTGTTCATCGCCGCCGCCACCGCGCTCCTCTGGTGGCTGCTCGGCAAGGTCGGCGGGGCCGCGAAACTCTGGGACGCGCTGACGACCTCGATCAGCCTGTCGGCACAATGGCTGCAAAGCCGCAAGAAGCTCGAATGCTGGCACCTTTGGATCCTCGCCGACGTGATTTATGTTCCCCTCTATGTCTCCCGCGGCCTTCATCTCACCGCGCTGCTCTACAGCGTTTTCCTCTGCCTGGCGGGCATGGGGCTGCTGGCCTGGCAGAGGGCTGTAAAGGCATGACCCGCGTGAGCCGCGCCGTGCTGATCGGCGCCGAATCCACCGGCAAGACAACGCTCTGCGCGCAGCTCGCCGCGCATTATAATACAGTCTGGGTCGCCGAGTACGGCCGGGAACACTGGGAGAAGAAAATCACCGAGCAGAACGTGCACAGAGAAATCCCCGCCTGGACGGATGATGAATTCATCCACATCGCCGAGGAGCAGAAGCGCCGCGAGAATGAGGCGGCCGGGCGGGCAAACCGCGTGCTGATCTGCGACACCAACGCATTTGCCACCGCCACCTGGTTCGAACGCTATGCCGGCACGCGCCATCCGGAGGTGGATGCAATCGGCGCGCGCGACATCGCCGATCTCTACCTCATTCCGTCCCCGGACGTTCCATTTGTGCAGGACGGCGTTCGCGACGGCGAGACGATCCGCGACTGGATGCATGCCCGCTTTCTCGAACTGATCCGCGCGAACGGCACGCCGTACGTGCTAATCACCGGCCCCTGGGAGACGCGCCTTCCGCAAGCGATTGCCGCCATCGATGCCCTGCTCGCGCAAGCACCGGCCGCCTGCCATGACTGACTTCCGCCTCCGCCGCGCGGTGCCCGAAGACGCCGAAGCCCTCAGCCATATCGGCGCGGCCACCTTTCTCGAATCCTATACCGAGATCATCGACGGCCCGGACATGATCGCGCACTGCACGCGCCAGCATGCGCGCGCCGTGTACGAGGCGTTTCTTGCAGACCCGCTCGTTTCCGTGTGGCTCGCCGAATACGCCGCCACCTGCGCCCCGGTCGGCTACGCCGTCAACTGCCCGCCCGACCTGCCGGTCGCGCCGCAGGACGGTGATATCGAACTGAAACGGATCTATGCCTTCTCGCGCTTTCATGGCGCAGGGATCGGACAGAGCCTGATGCTTGCGGCCATTGAGGACGCCCGTCAGCACGGCGCCGCGCGCCTCCTGCTCGGCACCTATCAGGGCAACCACCGCGCCGTCGCCTTCTACACGCGCCACGGCTTTGCCCTGATCGGCACGCGCAAGTTCCAGGTCGGCAACAAGCTGTTCGACGATATCGTGATGGCGAAAGCGCTTTGAGCCGCGCTTTGGGACCGTTCCCCATTTGCTGAAGCGTAGCTCCCCCTCACCCCTGCCCCTCTCCCCTGAAGGGGGCGAGGGGTTCAGGTCGCTTTCCGGGGCTTGTGTCGGTTCAAACCTTCCGCGAACTCCGAACATAGCGCATCATTCCGTCCGTGGACGTCATGACCAGCGTATGCGTGTGGACGCGGCCATCCTTGCGAGCGACGCCGTTCAGCATCGTGCCATTGGTGACGCCGGTGGCGCAGAAGACAGTGTCGCCGGACGCAAGTTCGTTCAGGCTATAGGTCTTGCCGAAATCGGTGATACCCGTCTTGGCCGCGCGTTTGCGCTCGTCATCATTGCGGAAGACGAGGCGGCCGAACATCTGTCCGCCCACGCACTTCAGCGCCGCGGCCGCGAGCACGCCTTCCGGCGCGCCGCCCTGGCCGACATACATGTCGATGCCGGTGGCCTTGTCGGTCGTCGCGATCACGCCGGCGACATCACCATCGGTGATCAGCAGGATGCGCGCGCCGGCGGAGCGCAGCGAGTCGATGATGTCCTGATGGCGCGGACGGTCCAGCACGCAGACGGTCATGTCCTCGACCTTGCGCTTCGCCGCCCGGGCGAGTGCCTTGATGTTTTCGGCCGGCGTTGCCTCGAGGCTGACGATGCCATCGCCGTAGCCGGGGCCGATGGCGATCTTGTCCATGTAGGTGTCCGGCGCATAGAGCAGGCCGCCGCGCGGCGCGATGGCGAGCACGGCGCAGGCATCCGGCATCGCCTTTGCGGTCAGCGTGGTGCCTTCCAGCGGGTCCAGCGCGATGTCGATTTCCGGACCCTTTCCGGTGCCGACTTCTTCGCCGATGTAGAGCATCGGGGCTTCGTCCCGTTCGCCCTCGCCGATCACGACGCGGCCCCTGAATTCGACCTCATTGAAAGCCGAACGCATTGCGTCCACGGCGGCGGCGTCGGCTTTCTTCTCGTCGCCCCGGCCTACTTCCTTCGAAGCGGCGATGGCGGCAAGTTCGGTGACACGCACCATGGCATCGGCGAGACCGGGCGTCAGAACGTTGTTTTTCATATGTTTTTCTCCACGGGCGGGAATTTGGGACAGTTAACTTTAAAGAGGAGCAATTAGCTTGCCGCTTCGATGCGGATGAGGCGCGGATCCTCGACGGAGACCGACAGTTTCGCGATCCGGTTAACGGCGGCCTGCATCTGCGCGCGGGGGCACCGGTGGGTGACGACGGCGACGGGGCTGGCGCCGCTCTCGTCGGCGGAATCCTGCAGCAGCTTGTCGACCGAGACGCCTTCCTCGGCCAGCGCTTCGGTCAGCGCGGCGAGCGTGCCCGGCTTGTCGGCGAGGCGTACACGGAGGAAGAAGGGCGCGACTTCCGAGGCGTCGCCCTTGACGAAGGGCTGCGCGACATGGTGCTCGGCGCGGCCGAAGGCGTTGCGGATGGCGGGGCGGAAGAGTTTGGCGACATCGCCCATCACGGCGCTGGCGGTCGGGCCGGA
>JBGTKE010000144.1:0-5566 GCA_041744775.1 Hyphomonas sp.
GCGCCGATCCGGTCCGTTGGCCCGCCTGGCTGGCGCCGATCGCCGCGCCCGGACTTGGGTTCCGGCGCCGACAGTTTCGCGAGTTCGATCGTACCGTGTTCGTCCTGATAATTGGTCGCGAGCTGGGCGATGACGGCTTCGAATTCCTCGAAGGTCACAACCCGGTCGAGATTTGGATCGAACCGGACAGGATTGGACAGGGTATCATCCCGCGTTGGCAGGCTGGCGGCCCAGTCCTGCTGTTCCAGCGCGACCAGTTGGCCGTCACCATTGGCATCGGCGAGCAGGAAGGCGGCGCGGGTGCCTTCGGCCAGCTCTTCTGCGGAAATCCGGCCATCTCCATTGGCGTCAAAACTCGCAAACAGCCCGCCGCCGGGCACAAGACGGCCGAGATTGCGATGCGCAGGTCCGGTATCCGGTTTGACGAGACCATTGCCGGGCAGGCGGACGAGATCGTCACCGTCGTCTTCAGCCTGGGCGCTGACCGGGAGCGCGGCCAGCAAGAGGACAGCGAAAAGGGTAGTTGGCAGGGCGCGGCGCATGAATCGGTGTCTCCTCAGGCTTGCCTATGGTTACCCTAGGCAGGTGTGCTGTTCATGCAACAGCCGCATGCAGCGCGGAAGCGCCGTCAGGTTCAGCCTCGCAGGCCGGGAATTAACCCTGCCTTAACGCTCGCGGGGTCAATCGTTAACCAGTATAAACTTGCCCGAGTCGCGCCCCGGCGGGCGTGGCAGTCCGCGCTTGGAAAGGCGACTGTCCGATGAACGCAGAACAAGTGCCCATCATCATGGCAGTTGGCACCGCAATGCTGGCCCTCGGCGCGCTGCTCTGGGCCTTGCGGGTGTCGGACGGCGCACGCGGCGCAGCCAAACGCTACCGCGACCTCGCCGGTGAACGCGAAACCGAAAATGCGGCCCTTAAATCTGTGTTGGGTGCCCATCCGGGCGTGATCCTCGTCTGGCAGGGCGAAGCGCTGGAACTCGAAGGCGACGAAATCACCCCGCCGGATGTTTTCGGCTCGTCCGTGGCGCTTGCCGGCCTCCTCAGCTTTACCGACGCGGCGATCTCCGAGAATCCGGCGGTCCGCATTGTGGAAGGTATCGCCTATCTCGAAGCCCGCGATTCGGCCGGTCAGGACACCACGCTGCGCATCCGCCTGCGCGAGCTGCGCGAGAGTGGCACCTCCTTTTCCCTGACCATCATCGGCCCGTCTGGACGCTTCCTTGAAGCCGACGGACGCACAGCCGGCGCGCGCGCCGTCGTGTGGGTGACCGATGCCACGATCAAGGGACTCGAGGAAAGCTCCGCCCGCGGAAAATTCGAGGAAGCCCGCCAGGTGATCGCACGCGACCCAACCGCCTTTCTCGACATGCTGCGCAAGGCACCGTTCCCGGCCTGGCGCGTGTCCGGAATGGGCCGCCTGCAATGGGCAAACCCCGCCTACCTCGCCGCCGTGGATGTCTCGAGCCTCGACCGGCTGCTGGAGGAGCAGACAATGCTCGACCAGGCCGTGGCCGAACAGGCCCGCAAGACGATTTCCGATGGCCAGGAGTATGACGAGACGCGCCATGTCGTGATCAAGGGCGATCGCCGGTCTATGCGTGTGCTGACATTCCCGCTGTCGGGCGGGGCAGGGGCGATGGCCTTTGACGTGACCATGCAGGAAAACGCGCGCGAGGAACTCAACCGCCACGTCCGCGCACATGACGAAACGCTGAACCATGTTGCCGACGCGGTCGCGATCTTCAGCGCCGAGCGCAAGCTGACCTTCTACAACAAGGCTTTTCGCGACATGTGGGACCTCGAGGAGGCCTTCCTCCTCGACCGGCCGAATCATGGCCAGCTGCTCGACCGGCTTCGCGAGCGCCGCAAGCTGCCGGGCCGCCCGAACTATGCCGAATGGCGCGCCGAGGAGATTTCCTATTATCTCGACCTCGACGGCGTTCAGGAAGACAAATGGTCCCTGCCGGATGGGCGCACGCTGTCGGTCACCCGTCAGCGCCACCCGATGGGCGGCTTGCTGCTGCTGTTCAAGGACATCACCGTCCAGCTCGACCTGCAGACGCGCTTCAACGCGCTGATCAAGACGCAGCGCTCGACGCTCGACAACCTGCACGAGGCGGTCACCGTGTTCGGCAGCGACGGGCGGCTGAAACTATACAACCGCGCGTTCGAACGCGTCTGGGACCTGCCGGCGGAATTGCTGAAAGACACGCCGGACTATGACGATGTAGTCAAAGGCTGCGTGCCGCTGTTCCACGACGTCGAGATCTGGAACGCCATCAAGGTTCACATCACCGACCCGTCTCCGGGCGCGCGCCAGGCGACGACCGGCGAGATGCGCCGCTCGGATGGCTCACTGCTGACCTACATCACAAATCCGTTGCCGGACGGCAATACGCTGATCGCCTTCGCGGACGTGACCGCCACTCGCCGCGTCGAGTCCGCCCTGCGCGACCGCGCCGAGGCCTTTGAGGCGGCAGACCGGCTGAAGACCGAGTTCGTACGCAATGTCAGTTACCAGCTGCGCTCGCCGCTGACCACGATCTTCGGCTATGCCGAACTGCTGGAGACGCAGCGCAACGGCGCCCTGACCGAGCGCCAGACCGATCATGTCCGCGCCATCCTGTCGGCGTCCGACCACCTCAACAAGCTGATCGAGAACATTCTCGATCTCGCCCTGATCGAGGCGGGCCGGATGGATCTCGATCTCGATACCGTCAATCTCGAAGACCTCATCGCCGAAGGCATCGAGATGGTCGTCTCGAAAGCCGAGGATACCGAAGTCACCGTCCGTTCCGAGATCGCCGGCAAGCTCGGCACGATCCGCGGCGATGCCCGCCGGATCAAGCAGGTATTGTTCAACCTCGTGTCTAACTCGCTCCGCTTCACCGAAGCTGGCGGCGAAGTCGTCGTCGCCGCGCAGCGCGCCGGCGACATGGTGATGCTCAGTGTACGGGATAACGGCATCGGCCTCGAAGCCGACAAGCGCGCGACCAGCTTCGACAGTTTCGTCTCCGGCGACCAACGCGGCGCCGGACTTGGCCTCGCGCTCGTGAAACACTTCATCCATCTGCATGGCGGCACGGTCGGCATGAAACCGGTAGAGGGCGGCGGTCTGGAGGTGACCTGCTGGCTGCCGGCGCAGGTGTCGGTCACGGTTCAGAGCGCCGCGCATCATCCGGAAGCCGCGCCGCACTGACGCCTCAGAAGCGGTCGCGGGCGCGGAATACCTCCTCGTCCAGTTCGCCTTCCCATTTGGCCACGGCGGTGGCGACCGCGAGGTCGCCGGTGACATTGGTCACCGTGCGCATCATGTCCAGGATGCGGTCGAACGGGAACAGGATCGCGATGATCAGGACCGTGTTTTCGGGGCTCACGCCGATCACGCTGAGCGTGGTCGCGGCAAGGAACAGGCTGACCGACGGAATGCCCGCGGTGCCGATGGACACGAGCGCAGCCATCAGGATGATTGTCAGGTACATGTCCAGCGTCATCGTTATGCCGAGCGCCTGCGCGGCGAACAGGGCGATCAGTCCCTGATAAAGCGCGGTGCCATCCATGTTGATGGTCGCCCCCAATGGCAGCACGGAGGACGCGACCGGCTTGCGAATGCCGAGATTCTGCGTGGCGGCCGTGATGGTGACCGGCAGCGTCGCGTTCGAGGATGACGTGGAGAAGGCCACCGCCTGGGGATCGGCCACGCCGCGGATGAACGGGATCAGCGGCAGGCGCAGGATGCCCTTGACGATGAAACCATAGGTGAACAGCATGTGCAGCGTGCAGGCGGCGTAGTGTGCCAGCGTCATCTTGCCGAGCACTTCGAGCACGACGAGGCCGCGTGTGCCGAGCACCCAGGCCATCAGGGCGAGCACGCCGATCGGAGCCACTTCCATGATGATGATCGTCAGCTTCATCATCACTTCCGCCGCGCTGTTCATGACCCGGGCAACCGGCTCGCCGGCCTCGCCCGCCATCATTGTGGCCACGCCGACCATGATAGCAAAGAAGATGATCGCGAGGACATCGCCCTTCGCCATGGCATCGATGGGGTTGACGGGGATGATCGAGAGGAGCGTCCGGATGATCTGTTCGAGCACGCTGCCCGGCGCCGGATTCTCGGAAAGGCGCTGGCGTGCATCCTCAATGTCCGACGACGCCACCGCGGTCAGGTCGAAGCCCGCCCCCGGTTGGATGATCGTGCCCATGGCGAGGCCAAAGCAGACGGCGATCACGGTGGTGACCATGTACATGGCGAGGGCGCGCCCGCCGAGACTGCCGAGGCGTTTGGGGTCGCCCATGGCCAGGACACCGGACACCAGCGTGGTGAAGATCAACGGCACGACCCGCATGCGGATGAGGTTGATGAAGGCGTCGCCGACCGGCTTGAACCAGGTGATCACGATCTCGCTGGCGCGGTCTGGTCCGACCCCGTAGCGCAAACCGAGTCCGATGACCGCGCCGATCACGAGACCCAGGATCACCCGCTTCCAGAGATCGATTTCAAACCACGCCTTCATCCACAGCCTCCATACTTTGCCCGGGCGGGACGGTAGGCGGCAGGGTCACAGAAGGCAACCGTCCGGATGTGCCGCTTGCCATCCGAGCCCCGGGCGCCCTATCCCGTGCACCATGTCGAAGTTGCGTGTTCCCCTGCCGATAGACGAGGTGTTGCCGGAGATTCTCCGGGCGCTCACACACGCGAACCGGCTTGTGCTGGCGGCGCCGCCGGGCGCGGGCAAGACGACGCGCGTGCCCTTGGCGCTGGCGGGGCTGCTCGGCGGCGCGGCGGTGATAAGCGGACGCATCCTGATGCTGGAGCCCCGCCGGATCGCGGCGCGTATGGCAGCCGAGCGCATGGCCTGGAGCCTGGGCGAGCGGCTCGGCCAGACGGTCGGTCTCACCACGCGGGTGGACCGGAAGGTCTCTGCGGCCACGCGGATTGAGGTGATCACGGACGGGCTGTTCACCCGGCGCATCCTCAATGATCCGGAGCTGAAGGATGTCGGCGCGGTCCTGTTCGACGAGTTCCATGAGCGCCGGCTGAATTCCGATCTCGGCCTTGCGCTGGCGCTGGAGGCGCAAGGCGCGCTGCGCGAGGACCTCCGCCTGCTGATCATGTCTGCGACGCTGGACACCGGCGCAGTGGCCAGCGCGATCTCGGCACCGGTGATTGAAAGTGCCGGGCGGCAGTATCCGGTGGAAACGCGCTACCTCGGGCGATCGGACGAGCGTATCGAAGACCGGATGCCCAAGGCGATCCGCCAGGCGCTGCGCGAGCAGGCAGGCTCTGTCCTCGCGTTCCTGCCGGGCGCGCGCGAAATCCACCGCACCGCAGAAGCCCTCGCCGGACTCGGGCCCGACGTCCTCATCGCGCCGCTGTTCGGGGCGCTGTCTCCGGCCGAACAGGATGCGGCGGTGTCGCCCGCTCCGGCAGGAAAGCGCAAGGTCGTGCTGGCAACCGATCTGGCCGAAAGCGCGCTGACCATCGAAGGCGTCCGCATCGTGATCGATTCCGGTCTCGCCCGCGTTGCGGGAGATGCGGCAGGCGGCCTCGGCACGCGCC
>JBGTKE010000145.1:0-3795 GCA_041744775.1 Hyphomonas sp.
AGGTGGCCGAAGCCGCGGCGCCGGCATTGTCGGTATAGTTCACGACGAGGCTCGCCTCACCCCGCAGCGCCGGGATGACCGCGTCATCCGGGTTCGCCGCGCCGCACCAGCCGAGCAGGAGGCAGACAGCGACGAAGCCGAGGAAGAACTGGCGCGCCACCGGGCGGTAGCGCATCGACTTGACCTTGGACGTATCGAGCCAGGGCACCACGAACAGGATGGCGATCGCCGCGAACATGAAGATCACGCCCAGCAGTTTCGCCTCGATCGGGCCTATGTCGAACGTGATGGCCCGCAGGATCGCGTAGAAGGGCAGCATGTACCATTCGGGCACGATGTGGGACGGCGTGACCAGCGGGTTGGCGACGACGTAGTTGTCCGCGTGGCCGAGCACGTCCGGCGCGTAGAACACGAACACCGCAAACAGGATCAGGAACACGGCAACCGCGAAGCCGTCCTTGACCGTGTAATAGGGGTGGAACGCCACGGTGTCCTTCTTGACGTCCTGGACCTCCACGCCGGTCGGGTTGTTGTTGCCCGGAACGTGCAGCGCCCAGATGTGCAGGATCACGACCGCTGCGATCATGAAGGGCAGGAGGTAATGCAGCGAGAAGAAGCGCTGGAGCGTCTGGTTGCCGATCGACGGGCCGCCGAGGATCCAGGTCTGAAGGCTGTCGCCCACCAGCGGAATGGCGCCGAACAGGCCGGTGATCACGTTGGCGCCGTGATAGGACATCTGGCCCCAGGGCAGCATATAGCCGAGGAAAGCCGTTGCCATCATCAGCAGGTAGATGATGCAGCCGAGGATCCAGAGCACTTCGCGCGGCGCCTTGTAGGACCCGTAGTAGAGGCCGCGGAACATGTGAATGTAGACGGCAAGGAAGAACATCGAGGCGCCGTTGGAGTGGATGTAGCGCAGGAGCCAGCCGAACGGCACGTCGCGCATGATGCGCTCGACCGAGGCGAAGGCGCCGTCGACGCTGGCCTCGTAGTGCATCGCGAGAATGACGCCGGTGACGATCTGGACGACGAGGCAGATCGCGAGGATGGCGCCGAAGACGTACCAGTAGTTCAGGTTCTTCGGCGTCGGGAACGAGATCACCGTATCGTTGGCAAACCGGATGATCGGCAGGCGCTTGTCGAGCCAGCGCTCGAAGGCCGAATTCGGTGTGTAGGTGGATTCATGTCCGCTCATCTAAAGGTGCCTTCTCAGAGGGAGATGTTGACGACCGAGTCAGAGACCCAGCGATAATTGGGAACGGGCAGGTTCGTCGGCGCGGGGCCTTTGCGGATGCGGCCGGACGTATCGTAGTGCGAGCCGTGGCAGGGGCAGTACCAGCCACCGAAATCGCCCGTATTACCTTGGGCGGGCCCGACGGGCACGCAGCCGAGGTGGGTGCACGAACCCGAGGTCACCAGGATTGCCTTGTTGAAGGTGCCGTCGCCCTTGGCGCGCAGGCGGGCCGCGTCCGTTTCGGGATCCGGCAGGGCTGCGACGTTCACCGATTCGGCGGCCGCGATTTCGCCGTCGGAGCGGTGGCGGAAGAAGAAGGGCTTGCCACCGATCAGCACGCGGATTTCGCCGCCGAGCGGAACCTTCGACACATCGACGTCCAGCGACGAGGCGGCCTTGGTGTCGGCAGCCGGACTCCACTGGTCGATCGCGGCCCAGGCGAACATGCCTGCGCCGCCCAGCACGACTGCGCCGGTCGCGATATGAATGAAGTTGCGGCGGTCGTCATCGACCGTTTCGGTGTGAGTGGTCTCAGCGGTCACGCGTGACTCCGTTCCCTAATTTCTGGCCCTGATGCAAGCCGAATATCGCCCGTCTTTACTAGAGGTGTCTTCCCGGCACATTGCGGCAAGTAGGCGCGGGCGCGGCGATTCTGTGCCCGCAATCCTCCCCCATTGCCGGACGCGCGTTAGCGCGCCCTGACGTATGTGACAACAGCCCTCTTGCGAGACCGGCGGTGGGCGGTCCAGTGTCGGGCCATGACATCGACCCCGGAAACTGCCCCGCTGACTGACTGGAAGGCCCGCTCGAGCCGCTGGTTCAAGGCCTTGCAGGCCGACATCTGCGCCCGATTCGAAGCTCTCGAGGACGCGGCCGGACCGCCGCTTTACAAAGGTCCGGCGGGGCGATTCGAACTGACCGAATGGCACCGCGGCGACGGCCAGGAAGACCTCGGCGGCGGCCGGATGGGCCTGATGCGCGGCCGGGTGTTCGAAAAGGCCGGGGTACATTTCTCCGAGGTCCACGGGACATTCTCCGAAGCCTTCGCCGCGCAGATCCCCGGCGCCGACAAGTCCGACGGCAAATTCTGGGCGAGCGGCGTGTCGCTGATCGCGCATCCGCGCAATCCGCGTGTTCCGGCGGCGCACATGAACACGCGGATGCTGGTGACCAGCGAAGTCTGGTTCGGCGGCGGCGGCGACCTCAATCCGCTGCTCGGCTACCAGCGCCATCAGGATTATCCCGACACAGTCGATTTCCACGCCGCGATGAAGGCCGCGTGCGACACGCATTCCGGCGTCGATTACCCGCACCTGAAAGACTATTGCGACACCTATTTCCACCTGCCGCACCGGAATGAGGCGCGCGGTACCGGCGGCATTTTCTATGACCGTTTCAATTCGGGAGACTGGGAGAAGGACTTCGCCTTCACGCAGGAAGTCGGCCGGCAGTTTGCGGGGATTTACCCGGATCTCGTCGCGCGCCGGATGAACGAGCCGTGGAGCGTAGCCGAACGCGAGCAGCAGCTGATCCAGCGCGGGCGGTATGTCGAATACAACCTGCTCTACGACCGGGGCACGACCTTCGGCCTGAGGACCGGCGGCAATGTCGAGAGCATCCTCTCGAGCATGCCGCCCGTAGTCAAATGGCCCTGAAAATCCGCCCATAAACCGTCCACACCGGCGTGTGGAGAGTCCATACGATTTAGGCGCCTTTGAGCGTAGAATTTTCGCGGAGCCAGACGGCATAGTTCTGCTCGTCCCACTCCCCGCCCGCCATCAGAAGTACGGATGCGATCACATCGTCGTCGGTCGCCTCAAGCGACCAACCATTCGCATTGAGAAAAAGTTCGGAGAGGATGAAGCCCGTTCGTTTGTTGCCGTCGACGAAGGGATGATTCTTCACGACACCTGCCGCGTAGAGCGCGGCGAGGTCAAAGATGTCCTCAACGCCGTAAGCGAACGCATTGAGAGGCCGGGCGAGCGCACTTTCGAGCAGGCCCGCATCGCGCACACCGGCAGCGCCGCCATGCTCCGCTATCTGGTCTTCATGAACTTCATAGACCAGCCATTCCGGCAGCCATTTGGGCCGGGTCATTGGGCCAGGACCTTGAGCGCCTTCCTGCGGCGTTTCATGACGTCTGCCGCCATCTCGCGCAGCTTCTCGCCCTCTTCATCGCTGATCGAGACCATGATCCCATGGGCCGTGCGGGCGAAGGACACCGCGTCGCCTTCGGACGCGCCGAGCATGTCCAGCACATCCTTCGGCAGCACGACACCAAGCGAATTGCCGATCTTGCGGATTTTCAGGCGGGTCATGGGCGGGCTCCTGTAGCTACGTGTGTTATAACATGGGCGGGGCGGCCCGGAAAGACAAGGCGTGCGGGCCCTGCCCAAAGCCTGCTCACCCTGTCTTCACCCGTAAAGATTGGGGCCGCGCTGCTATGAACCGGACGCCCGCGGCCTTATCTTCGGCGGCATGGGGACGCCGACACGTTCTTTCGATTGGCCGGGCGCTGCGCTTGTGGCGGCGGCCACGCTCGGCGCGCTCGCGCTGGGCGG
>JBGTKE010000146.1:0-6302 GCA_041744775.1 Hyphomonas sp.
CGATTCCGGCCGCGTGTCCGCCGCCAGGCGCTGGCCCCAGTAGCGCCATAGCGGCGCGCCGCCCGGTACTGCCTCCAGCACGAGCGAACTCGCCCGCCCGTGCAGAACATGAAACTCGGTCATCCTGTCTCCCGCCCCAGATCCGGCCAGCCGCCGCGCCGTTTACCGATTGCCCAAGACGCGTCCACAGGCAAGCTGCCTGCCAAGACTTGCATGACCCGGCAATTTGAACAGGATCGCGTAAAGGTTTCGCAATCCGCCCATGGAACGAAAGTCAGCGTTCCAGAGGGAAATGTCGCCGTGCTGATCGACAAGAAAGCCGTAACCATGACGCACGACGCGCCATTCCCGGTACCGGTCCGCCTGCTCGGCGGCATCGATGCGGGCGGCACCACGTTCAAGTGCGCCCTCGCCGATGCGACCGGCCACATCCTCGACTCCCGCCGCATTCCTGTCACGACACCGGAAGAGACCATCGGGGGCTGCCTCGGCTTCTTCCGCGAAACGCTCAGCGCGCGCGGCGCGAAGCTCGCCTGTCTCGGGATTGCCAGCTTCGGCCCCGTCGATGTCGACCCGCTCTCGCCGGACTATGGCACGCTGCTCGCCACGCCCAAGCCAGGCTGGTCCGGCACCCGCCTCACGCAGCGTTTTTTCGCGGGCCTTGGTTCGCCGGTTGTTCTGGATACGGACGTCAACGGCGCCCTGGTGGCCGAACGCGAACTCGGCGCCGCCCGGGGCGTTCGCTCGGCAGCCTATGTCACCGTCGGCACAGGAATCGGCGCCGGACTCTTCGGTCCCGGCGGCTTTCTGTCAAAACCCACGCACCCTGAATTCGGCCATATCCGTGTCGAGCGCCACCCTGACGACCGCGCCTTTGCCGGCGTCTGCTCCTTCCACGGCGCCTGCCTGGAAGGTCTCGCCAGCGCGGCCGCGCTCACCCGCCGCCACGGTGACCCCACGCTGCTCCCGAAAGACCACCCCGCCTGGGACATCGAAGCGTTCTACCTCGCCCAGGCCTGCCTCGCCCTCACGCTCACGGCGCGGCCCGAGCGCATCCTGCTCGGCGGCGGGGTCATGCTCGCCGAAGGCCTGATGCCAAAAGTCCGCGCCGCCTTTGCGAAGCTGCTTAATGGCTATCTCGATCTTTCAGAGGGCGACATCGAAACCCTTATCCAGCGCCCCGGCCTCGGCGACGACGCGGGCATGATCGGCGCCGTCACACTGGCTCGCCACGCGGTGACCACTGGCGGATGGAGCGGCTGAGGGTCTTACGTCATCATGTTCAGCAGGTCGTTGATCCGTGCTGTCGCGAAACCTACCGCGCTGTCGGAGATACCGTAGGGGATCAGGAGATGTTCTCCCGTCAGCATTGCCCCGCAGGTATAAACCACGTTCGGCACATAGCCTGACCGGTCTGCGTTCTCTGCGGTCAGGATCGGCTCGCGCGACCGGGCGATGACTTTCGACGGATCATCAAGGTCGAGCAGCGCGCAGCCCAGCGCATACTTGCGCATGGCGCCAACGCCGTGCGTCAGCAGCAGCCAGCCCTCGCGAGTGCGTATCGGGCTGCCGCAATTGCCGATCTGGATGAACTCCCACGGATAGCGCGGCTCCATGAGGAGCGTGCCCTCGTGGTTCCATTCTGACAGGCGTTCCGATTGCATCAGGAACAGGTTCTTCCCGTCTTGCCTGCCGATCATAGTATAGAGGCCGTTCACGCGTTCCGGGAACAGGGCCATCCCCTTGTTGCGCCCCGCTTCGCCGCGGATCGGCTCGAGGTCGAAGCGGCAGAAGTCCCGCGTTCGGAGCAGTTCGGAGCGGATCGATGATCCCGAATAGGCCGTGTACGTACCAACCCATTCAAAGTCCCCGCCGCCATGGTCCAGACGCACCAGGCGCAGGTCTTCCAATCCGTTGCGTTGCTGCTCGGTGATCGGAAAGATCACGGTATCCGACAGGCTGCTGTCGCGGTTCCTGTGGACGCTGACGCCGCCCATTTCGTCGGTCAGCGTCGCATCATCCAGCTCGGCTGACGTCGCAAACGATCCTTCTGGCCACAGCGAAAAGCTGCCATCAGGATTGGCGATGCCCTCCCGGAAGGCAATGGTGCTGATATGCCCTTCGCCCACCGCGCGCACGCTCATCACGAACCGGCAATGTCCTTCATTGACGCTTGACTGGTCCGGGTGCGGCACCATCGACGGGTTCATCAGCGCGGCCGCCGCATATGTGTATTCGTGACAGAAGTAGGCGCCGATCAGCTTTCGCCTCGTCTCCGAATATTTCTTCGCCTCGAGTCCCAACGAAGTAACCACCTCGTCGAACCGTTCGGAAAACATTTTCTCTGTCTGCCAGTGCCGCGTTTTGAAGTCCTTCAATACCCGCCGGTATTGCACCCGCGTCTCTTCAGACGACAGGGCGGCGATATCTTCGACGAGTTTCAGGGCCCGTTCACCCGGAGCGTTCTGCGCCTGCCATCCAAGATGGAATGGGCGTAAAACGACCCGCGACGGATCGGCTTTCAGGCGTGTGTCGAAGATCCTGATGGGATCAGGATGCAGGACAGGATTTGATTTCAAGCTAGACTCCAGCGGCTCGGCGGGAAGACTGGGAACCGAATGTGTCCATGGAATGGTAAGCGAGCTGGAATGCAAGGATTGATTCAGCGCCGCTGTTCCGGTTGACGCCTCTCGGCGTCAGCCCGTCCCAGCACCTGCCGGTGTCGAGATCGGCGATTGCGGCGCCCCGATCATTGTCGCCGAGGAACCATCTCCAGGCAATCTGCGCATATTCCAGCCAGGCCGGATTGCGGGTTACCCGAAATGCGGCCGACGCCGCGTCGATCGAAGCCCAGGCTTCCAGCGGCTGCTGGTCGAACGGCCGTTGATCATGTTCGCGCCCGAAGCTTTCAGAGCCCACCGGACGGAAATTTCCGTCGGCGGACAATTGCCGGGCCGACAGCCAGGACAGCGTATCCAGGCCCTTGTCGATGAGGTTGCGGCGGCCCAGTACGCGGCCGGCCTCGATCAGCGCCTGGCAGAGGCGGGCGTTGTCATAGGCCAGCACCGGCTCGAACCAGCGCCAGTCCTTCGAGGACGATTTCGACGACAGGGCGTTCAACCGGTCCGCGCCAGCTTCAAGCAGCTCGAGCGACACGCCGTGGCCAGGCCGGGCGGCGAGGTTCTCGCAAGCTGCGAGCATCATAAATGCGCGCGTGCGCGGACTATCGAGCGCCAAAAGGTTTCCAGCGGCGCGATCATACAAACCCTCTGCCCACGAACGGATATCCTGTTCCTGGCAGTTGCGTATGGTCCAGCCAAGACTCCACAAGGCGCGGCCGTTGGAATCTCCAGAGCCTTCGGCTTCCAGCCATTGCCGCGAGAAGGACATGAAGTTGCGGAACCGCTTGGTGTCCTCGTGCCAGGCATCCTGGACGAACGCTGCATAGATACGCCGCGCCCGCGACACTGCTGGGTCATGGCGGGACGCGCGGGTGGACACCATCAGCGCCCGCGCATTGTCATCTACGCAATAGCCATGAGACCGGTCGGGAACCACGCCGACCGCATGCTGAAACATGCCGGTGTCGTCACTCATCGAAAACATCGCCGCCAGAGCGGGCGCGCGCAGTGAGGTCCGGATCGCCGGCGACGGCGCCACGGCGCGCGACAGCATCGTCGCGGTCGCATCGGCAAACCGCGACCACAGGGTCGCCCTGCCGCGGTCGTAGGCCCGCAATTGCATCGCCTTCAGTTCGCTGCGCTGATCAAGCAATTGATTGACGCCCTCGGTCACAGCAGCCGGCGAGCCCGGCTCGATCAGGACGCCAGCGCCATCGGACAGCAATTCCTTTGCGTGCACGTAGGGCGTCGAGACCACAGCCTTTCCGAGCGCCACGGCATAGCTCAGCGTGCCGGATGTCGATTGTTGCAGGTTCGGATAGGGCGTCAGGTAAATATCGCACGCCTCGAGCTGATCCAGCAGGTCTGGAAGGTTCAGGAACCGGTTGTCCCACTGCAAATGGTCTTCCACGCCGAGGCGCTCGGCCCGCGCCATCAGGCGTTCCCGGTACGCTTCGCCCTCACGCGCCATGAGGTTCGGATGGGTCGCCCCAACGATGCGGTAGACGACGTCAGGATGGTCGCGAATGATGCCGGGCAAGGCCTCGATGGCGTGTTCGAGGCCTTTTCCAGGGCCTAACAATCCGAAAGTCATCAGCACGGTCCGCCCCTCGAGACCGAGGCGCTGCTTGAACGCCGCCTGGCGCCCGAACGGCCGGTCGGGCGCGCCGTGCTCGATCACGTCGATCACCGTATGCGGTGCGCCGTAGACGCGTGAGAGCGTATCGCGCGAATGCTTCGACATCACCATGATCCGCGATGCCCGGGCGATCAGGCGCCGCATGATCTGACGCTGCACCGGCGAGGGCTCGGCGAGCACGGTATGGAAGGTGAAGACCATTGGCATCGCAATCTGGTCGGCAAAGTCGCAGACCATATCGCCGCAGTCGCCCCCGAAGATCCCGAACTCGTGCTGGATCCAGACCGCGTCCACACCGCTCTCGTTGATCTTCTGGGCCGCAGCGCGATACGATGCCGGATCATCCGCGTGGATCACGCCGCTGGCATTCTCGTAGCGCATCGACTGCGCCGGATTGTCGATCACATACACATCCAGTCCCAGCCCGGGCCGGAACGCCTTCAGTGACTCCGCGATATCCGTGGTGAATGTCGCGATCCCGCACCGGCGCGGCGCATAACCGCCGACCAGCGCAAGCCGCATCGGCGCAGGCTTCGCTTGCGGCGCGGGTCGTGTTGCAGGGGCCGGGTTCGCCGGGAGATGTTCAAGCAGGGCCAGGCTCGGCCGCACGGGAAAGGATGGTGCTGGCATGGCGCGCACTTTCTAGTGGGTAAGCACCGAAAACGGCTCACCCGTGCGAATGTTCCGGCGTCAGCTGCCGTATGAGGGGATTGTAACAATGCTGTGCGAAACCGCGCGCGCACCGGGTGCAAGCGCCTAATATTCGCGCAGGTCCCCCGCGCTACGCTTCAGCGTGTGAGGTTGCCTAACGAAACAGAAGCAGCGGGTTCAGGCACGACCGGATCAGCGACGTCGTCGTCGATCCGATGATTAGGTTGCGGATGCGCGAATGTCCGTAGGCGCCCAAGATCAGAAGGCCAGCGCCTTCGTGCTCGATGGTCTCGGTGATGACGCGTTCTGCCGGGCCCGGCTGCGCCTTCGCGCTGGCTTCATATCCCGCCTCCACCCGACGCTTCGCTGCAGCTTCCCCCGCCCGCCACGCCCGCAATGATCTATAACGTAATGGCTTCGGGAGTGAGCGCGAGCGCCACGACGAGGCCGGCGAGCAGGTCGCCGCGAATATTGAAAAACCAGGTCTCTCTGAAAGACTGGAAACTGAAAGAGGGCATGCAGGAAAAATCCGGACCAAGCGGCGGGCTTCTACTGCGGGGTCCGGGCCCAGCAGGCGACTCCAAGCCGGCGCTGAAAAATCGCGCGCCGATGCGGGCGAAGCCCTTAATGCTGCGGCGCAACAAGCGGGCACTTAGAGTGCTTAAGCACCATGGCAACCGGCGGTTCTGTCGCGCCCGCGAACGTGCAGTCCGCGCCGCACAAAAAAACGCCCGGCTGCGGTTCTCGCAAGCCGGGCGTTCTGTAACGGGCGTAAGCCGAAGCTTAGAGCACGCGGTCCTTGAGGTCTTTCGATGGACGGAAAGCAACCTTCTTCGAGGCCTTGATCTTGATCGCTTCGCCGGTCGCCGGGTTGCGGCCCTTGCGGGCCGGACGGGCGCGAACCTGCAGGATGCCGAGGCCGGAAATGCGCAGCTTCTTGCCCTTTTTCAGGTAGCCGCCCATGCGGTCGATGAAGTCGGTGACCACCATTTCAGCCTGCTTTTTCGGCATTTCATGCGCTTCGGAAAGTTCCGCGGCGAGATGCTTCAGGGTCATCACATCGGGCTGCGCTTTCTTTGCGGCAGCTTTCGGCGCGGCTTTCGCGGCGACTTTTTTCACCGGGGCTTTGGCCTTGGCGGGCGCTTTCTTTGCCGGTGCTTTTGCTGCCGGAGCCTTGGTTGCAGTTTTCGGTTTAGCGGCCATGTCAGTTTCCTTTGTCAGGCTGGGAGATCGAAAAGCAGCGTAAAACGGGGGTTTTTGGCTGCTGTAGCTTTACTTTTTGCAAGTGAATCGTTGCAGAGCGAGACCGGATATCGTCGCTTTGAGGTTTGCGCAAGCACGCGACTGGAGCGGGTGAGGGGAATCGAACCCCCGTCGTCAGCTTGGGAAGC
>JBGTKE010000147.1:0-2470 GCA_041744775.1 Hyphomonas sp.
CCGCGAGGCCGCGCCGCACGGCGCCGGCGACCGTGAATGTGCCGAGGCGCGCGCCCGGCGCGGAGCGGGCTGCGATCCCGGAGTAGAGGCCGGCCTCCCACATGTCTTCATTCTTCGCCGGGCTGAACCCGTCGAGGAACCAGGCATCCGCCTTGAACGCGCTCTGCGGCAAGGTCTCGCTTATGTTGCCAAGGTGCAGAATGAGGCGCACGCCGTCGGCAGGAAATGCGATGCTCCGCACACCGCGTACCGGGCCTGGCCAGATCGCCGTCAGCGCGTCCGCGAATTCGCTCAACTCCGGCCAGGCAGCCAGCGCGCGGCGCGCATCTTCCCGGCGGAGCGGGTAGGCTTCGAAACTGACGAAGGTCAGCTGCGCGTCCGGCCCCGGGCGGTGCATGCGCCAGAGCTGCCAGAGGGCGAGAAAGTTGAGACCGGTGCCGAAGCCCGTCTCCGCCACCGTGAACTGCGCACGCCCCGTCCAGGCTTCCGGAAGACCGCAGCCTTTCAGGAACACCGCGCGGGATTCGGCGAGCCCGTCCTGCGCCGAAAAATACACGTCGCCATGCGCCCGCGCGTGCGGCGCGCCGTCCGCATTCCAGTCGAGTTCAGGGTACGCTAGCAGCCGGGTCATTGCGCCGAATTAACCTGCATGGCGCGCTTTGAGTAGGGGGCGCGCAACGGAACCCGGGCGCTCTGAAAGCGTTGGTGAGGTGTCGCAGTTTCGCGGCAGAAAAAAAGGAGCTCCTTTTATGGACAAGCAACATCTGAAAGGCGAAGCCAAGAAAGCTGAAGGCCACATCAAGGAAGGCGCCGGCAAACTGACCGGTGACCGGAAACTGCAAGCCGAAGGCAAGCTCGACCAGGCCGAAGGCGAAGTCCGCAAGACGGCCGGCGACGTCAAGGACGCTTTCAAAAAGAAGTAGGCCTGAGGCCTGCTGGGGCTGGGGCTGGGGCCCTCGCCTGACATAAATGCTATCCCGAGCCACCCATTGCGCTTTATGCGTCATGCCTCCACTTTCCGGTCTGGAAGACATCGAGGAGCGTGCGTTGAGCGATATTGTCGTTACCCGGGAAGACGGCCCCACGGGCGGGCGCTATCTCACAACCCTTGAAGGCCACATGGCCGAGATGACCTATTCGAAGGCGGGCGCGACCCGTCTGATCATCGACCATACCGGCGTTCCAGACGCGCTTCGCGGCAAGGGTGCCGGCCAGGCGCTAGTCCAGCGTGCGGTGGAAGATGCGCGCGCCGCCGGCATCAAGATCATCCCCCTCTGCCCGTTCGCCAAGGCGCAGATCGAGAAGCATCCCGAGTGGCAGGACGTGCTCGCGTGACACTGGACATCCGGCATGACCCGGCGCGCCAGCGCTACAGCCTGGTGATCGACAGCGCCGAAGCCTATCTCACGTACGAACGGCCGAAACCCGGCCACCGGCACATCACGCACACGATCGTGCCGGATGCACTCGGCGGGCGCGGCTTCGGCAAGCGCCTGGTGGCGCGGATCATGGAGGATGTGATTGCGGCGAAGGAGACTGTCTCCTCGTCGTGCTGGTTCGCGAGCGCCCTGATCGACAAGAAGCCGGACTGGGCGGGATCGCTGGCATGACCGCGCGCCCTTTCTGGAAGGCGAAACGCCTCGACCAGATGAACAAGGCCGAGTGGGAATCGCTGTGCGACGGCTGCGGCAAATGCTGTCTTGTGAAACTTGAAGACGAGGACACGGGCGCGCTCGCCTATACCAGGCTGCACTGCCGGCTGCTGGATGGCAGCACCTGCCAGTGCTCGGATTATGTGAACCGCCGCAAGCACGTCCCAGACTGCGTGCAGTTGACACCTGAACTGATCGGCAAGATCGACTGGCTGCCCCGGACCTGCGCCTATCGTCTGGTCGATGAAGGCAAGGACCTGCCGAAGTGGCACCATCTCGTCTGCGGCGACCGCCAGCGGATCCACGATGAGGGCCGCTCCGTCAGGGGACTGACCGTCTCGGAGGACACTGTCTTCGAGGAGGACGAGATCGACTGGGTGATTGACTGGGAAGGCACCGAGCCCTGAAGGCGCGTCAACGCGCCCTTAAGCCAAACCCGCGACGATCCGGCGATGGACGTCCTGCCCGCCTTCCTCTCGCATCTCGGCCATGAACGCCGCATGGCGGCCAGGACGGTCGAGGCCTATGGCTCGGACCTTGCGATCTTCTTCGGCTTCCTGCGCGGTCATCTGGGCACCGAGCCGACCCTCAAGGCGCTTGCCGGTCTGAAAGCGCGCGACATCCGCGCCTATCTCGCTGCGCGCCGGCGCGAGGGCCTGTCGGACGCCTCGATTGCGCGCCTGCTCTCCTCGATCAAGGCACTCTACCGCTGGATGAGCCGCGCGCACGGTCTGGAGAATGCCGAGATCGGTTACCTGCAAGGCCCCCGCCGCGCGCCGCGCCTGCCCCGGCCGGTCTCGGTCGAGGCGGCGAAGGAC